>JAAHGE010000371.1 GCA_010672635.1 Desertifilum sp. SIO1I2
TGAAAAAGCGATCGCTCATGTTGTGGTGCGATCGCTTTTTCGACAGTGGCTTCAGGAATGCCTTCAAAAAACGGCGCTGAACGAATTAATTCGTTAGTGTTAGTTTCGCGGGAACCGAGTCGTTCTACCATAGGGCCTTTGAGCAAACGTAAGCGTTTAATGATGAATCCGATAGCGGCCCTGTTTCATATAAGCAGCAAGGGCCTCATCCCAACTGCTAATCTTATAGTTGGCTGTACCCGTCTTGACAACTTTAAAATCGGTTTTGGATTTAGCCCCCTTAGCGTTTGAGTGGCACAATCTTGGTGTTGGCTCGACTTTTTCTGCCTCCTGAAGCAAGGCTCTCACCGATCCTAACGGCAACCGATCGGAGGTTATGAGGTATAGGCTACTATTATTGGCGGTCTTCTCCTGGCTTGTGTAATGAAAATACAAGTTGACACTCCCCAACCTCAAGATACAGAAATTCTTGATTCGCAGTTTCAACTGACTCACCAGGATTTTTCTAACCAGAATTGGGGTTCGTCATTTTTGAGCTAACTGCTAGACAGTATAATCGGCCTCTACAGAATTACCAGAAACGCTCCAGAACCGCAGGCAGTACAGAATTCCTGAAAGTTTTTCGATAGTTGTAGGCAGAAGGCGCTAAATTGGAGTCAGGATCGACACTCATCCGTCGGTCAATCTGCAACCCTCAATCGATAGAGGGCAGATCATCATACACAGTAAAAGGCTGGTACTGCTGACTCTCGCATGGGTTCAACGTCAGGGCTACAAACCTTATCGCATCGCCGTTTCGCTGTACCAACCATCTGGAGCGCAGCTCTAGCTAGGGGAAAAGGTTGTGACATCTCAAAACGATCAAATTCAAGCTTTAATTGCGGAAATTGACGACGTACTCCGCAAATCTAGCCCCCGGCTTCCTTGGGTGATGTCCGGAGATGTCATGCGCCAGCGGCGCGTTTTAGAGCGGGTGCGAAATTATTTGGCTTCCGTTCAACCCCGCTCAACCGACGAACGTCCATTGTTACCGAAGCCTCGGCGAGCGATGCTGAGTGGAACGCGCGCGCCAGAACCTCCCCTGACAGCCATCCCAGCGAATTTCAATCAACAGCTTATTCAGTCGGTGATGCAAGATTTGCGGATAGCCGTCATTCAACCGCTGCAAGCCGATTTAGAAGACTTACGCCAACAGCGAGAAGAATTACTCGCCCAAGTGCGACACCTCGAACGGCAACAAACCACCGCCAGCTTGTCCCAGGAATATGCCTCCCATCAACAAGCAACCGCAGAATTACTGCAAGTGTTGATGGATCGCTTGCAAGAACGCCTGAGCCAGCAAGTGTCCCAAACCCTAGCCGAGTTAGCGAGCGATCGCCCCCCGGCTTTACCCATCGTCCAATTGCCCCCCGGAGAACAGCCCGAAACCTTGCCCTTGTTGAACCCGCAGCAGCGCCTCGAACAACTGCGATCGCTCCAAGCGCAATCAGATCAAATTATCCTCTCGCTCGATAGCTCAATGCGAATTGTCTTTGACACCCTGCAAAGCAACCTCAAAAGCTATCACGAATCGCTCTCCCAAGGGATTGAAAAAATGCACGCCTTGGGACAGCAGGGAGAAGTCATGTTTAGCGCTTTAATTAAGCGTTTAGCTGAGGATTTAGGGCGCGAAACCTCAAGTTACCTGCAAACGCGCCCCGCACAGCACCCAGGCGCTAGCGAAGGACAGGCTGCAATTTCTCCGTCTCTACCGCCAGCCGCCGTTTCCACCCCTCAGCCTTCCCCAGTAGAAGAGTTACCCATTGATTCTGGGGTTTTAGAAGAAGAAGCGCTAGAACTGCTCGATCTCACCTCCGAAGACTGGGAACTCAACGCTGACGAAATTGATATTTTACTCGAACGCGATTTACCCAGCGAGGCGTTCCAGAACCGCATTTCCCAAGACGCAACAACTGAGGAAGCGCCATCTCCTCAAAAACCGAGCGAGACAGAAATTGATTCTGCCATTCAACTGCTCAATTTCCTCAACGACACCCCTTCTTCTTCAGAAGCAGACGAAAAACTCACCCCTGAAAGTAGCGCCGCATCCGTAACGCCAGAATCAGCCGAACTGCAAGATATCTACGAAGATTTATACGATGCCTTATTTGGTTCAGATGAATTAGCGCCCGCTCTAGATAATACTTTAGAAGAGCAACTAGGGTTAACTCACCCAGAAACACCCGCAACGCCGCAACCGGAGGAGGAACCCCCCTCCCCGACTCCCACAACATCCCAGGAGGAAATAGACAGTCCCCCAAAGTTGAATGAAACCGTTGACTCCGAAGCGAAGCGGCATAACGTCGCTGAATGGGTGAGTCGCGTAGAAAATGACTTATTTGGCGAATTAGCAGAACCGCCCCCACCAGAGCCGCAGCCTGAGTGGAAAGGGGAGATTTCACTGCAAGCCATTGAGCGATGGTTGTTCTCTGAAGAGCCTGTGACTGAGCGATCCGCAGAGAAATTGGCACCGAGGGCGATCGCAGCTCAACAAAAAAGCACGCTAATTGAGTCGGAAACGCACGCTCTAGATTCAGAAACCTTAGCAAACTTTGTCGAATTATTTGGCGAAGAGGATCTTGAAGAAGAACAACAGAATGCTTTGGCAGAGGAGACAGGTTTTAGCGTAGAAATTTCGGGAATCTTAAGCCGCGAGTTAATGACTCTAACCGATGAGTCATCGGAACCCCTCAGACGCTATGGCGAAGATATCTTTATTCCGGCTTCCCCTGAAGAAAGTTTGCTGCCCACCGAACAAGACGCGCTAGAACGAGCCACCTGGAGTTTTTGGCCCGATCCATCGACTCTAGAACAACTGCAAGCAGATCTGTCTAGCTTAGAGGAATTGGGTCAACCTCCAACGTTTCCAGCAACGACGCGCCTGTCTTCCACCTCGGAGGCTGTTGAGTTAAATTCTAAGCACCCTGAAGCTGAAGCGTTCCCTCAAAGTTTGTTGAACTCAAAATCCGTGACGCTTGATGCGTTGATTAACGATATGGGGGAGATGGCTAGCGACACAACTGATGATGAGTTCGCCAGCGCTATTGATGAACAACCTTCTGAGGAGTTGGCGAACAATTCTGCTCAAGAGGCGATCGCTTTTGATGAGTTCGCACTCGATAAGGAACAAACCCCAGAGGAAGACGCCTTCACCGTTGATGCCTTTAGTCAGGCATTAGAGGAACCTGCCTCTGAAGTCAAAAACGAGAGACCCGAAGAGGCGATCGCTTTTGATGAGTTCGCACTCGCTAAGGAACAAACCCCAGAGGAAGACGCCTTCACCGTTGATGCTTTTAGTCAGGCATTAGAAGAACCTGACTCTGAAGTCAAAAACGAGAGACCCGAAGAGGCGATCGCCTTTGATGAGTTCGCACTCGATAAGGAACAAACCCCAGAGGAAGACGCCTTCACCGTTGATGCTTTTAGTCAGGCATTAGAAGAACCTGACTCTGAAGTCAAAAACGAGAGACCCGAAGAGGCGATCGCCTTTGATGAGTTTGCACTCGATAAGGAACAAACCCCAGAGGAAGACGCCTTCACCGTTGATGCTTTTAGTCAGGCATTAGAAGAACCTGCCTCTGAAGTCAAAAACGAGAGACCCGAAGAGGTCGTCATTCTAGAAGAAATAACGCTAGATGCGTTTATGGATGAGATGGAGGCGGACGATCCCTCAGCCGCCAGCGGGGATGAACCCTTAACGACTCCCTTTGATGTCCCCAGTGCTGACCCATTTTTAACCGGATCGCTAGAGAATCCTCCACAGAACAATCAACCGGCCCAAAAGCCAAACTCATCCCCTTCCCTGGGCGATGTTGATACTCAAAATCTGACGATTGGCAATGCTTTTACTAACTTCCTTTCAGAGTCTAACCCGAACGATGAACCGGATAACTTCGAGAGTTCGATGTTAGAGTTCTTAGACACCGACTTGCCAACAACCGAAAAAAAAAAGAGACTTGACTCTTGAGCCTCTAAACCAGACCGTAGCCACAAATATTCAGTCTGATGATGTCCGCGTCAGTTTATCATCTGCAAACCATTCACAAGCACCTATGAGCGATCGCATTTGGTATGTGGGGATTGATTTTGGGACAACCGGGATTTCTGCGGTCTTACTGAATGCAGCTACCCAACTCACTTATCCGCTTTACTGGATAGAGAGCGACCAACTCGGTTCAACTAGCACAACACCCACCTTAAAAAAACACTTTCGCCTGACGCCAGCCATTTACCTATCGGTGATTGAAGGCGAACCCTCGCAAGCCTTAGCGGTTCCTCATCAAGCTTCTAGCGCCTCTTGGTCGGTTGGGCCATTGGCGGTTAAAATTGCCAATGCGACGGCGGATCGATCGGATTCAGGTTTATTACTCCACAACCTCAAGCCTTTACTGAAACTGGCAACGCCTTATTATTGTCCGGAGACAGAACAATGGGAACCGATCTTGCAATGGTCGCCAACCCAACAGGTTTCGATGGGATGGGTACGTCAAGCACTCCAAGCACTGTTTACCGCCATTAGTCCCCTGTCTTCCCAGGTGTGGTTGTATAGTGCGGCGTCGGGGTTAGATAACCAGACATTTCGGGAAGCGACAGAAAATCTAGGGGGAGCAATCTTGGGATGTCCTGCCTATTGGCCCGATACCTATCGGTTTAACTTGCGCGAAGCAATTTTAGGAGCAAAGTTAGTAGAACATCCCGAACAGATCGTGTTTATTGAAGATGCGATCGCCACGATCTTATCGGAATTGCGGGATACGGCGGCCGGATGCCAGTGGCGCGGCCATACCCTAGCGATCAATTCCGGCGCAACCATGACTGAATTGGTGTTAGTCGATCTTCCCAACCAACATCAAAAACTCACCCACCCAGACTTTAAGCTGCGAAGCTTTGCTTACGGAGGTCAAGCGATTGACCAAGATATCATCAGCCAACTGTTTCTTCCCCAAGCGGAGGAGGCGTTGTGCGAAGACCTGAATATTCCCCTAGAAAGCTGGCCAACGCCTGGAGAACCTAATCTAGAACAGCGCTATCGCTTGCAACGAGACTTAGAAAGCACTCTTTTAGGTCGCGCGTTGTTGCATTTAGCGGGTCATGTGAAGCAAGTCTTGCAGCATCAAGACCGCTATCAGTGCAAATTGGGGAAAGATCGCACCTTTCATCTGCGGCGCAAAGAGTTGGAAATGCAGGTCTTTCTTCCCTTTATGCGCCGCCTAAATCGGGAATTTAACGCGCTATTAAGCGAAACAGGGGTTGCTACTCAAGGGATTCAGCAGGCGATGTGTACGGGGGGAACGGCTTCGATTGCGCCGATTACCCGGTGGTTGCGGCAAAAACTGCCCAGTGCAGCTATTATCCAAGATACCTATCCAACCGATCGTT
>JAAHGE010000372.1 GCA_010672635.1 Desertifilum sp. SIO1I2
TCTCAATTTGAGGCAGAAGTGTACGTGCTGAAGAAAGAAGAAGGCGGTCGCCACACTCCTTTCTTTGCGAACTACCGTCCTCAATTCTACGTACGGACAACCGACGTAACCGGAACGATCAGAGCCTTCACCTCTGACGATGGCAGCAATGTTGAAATGGTCATGCCTGGCGATCGCATTAAGATGACGGTAGAGCTGATCAACCCGATTGCAATTGAGCAAGGGATGCGCTTTGCAATTCGCGAAGGCGGTCGGACAATCGGCGCAGGTGTCGTTTCTAAGATCGTGAAGTAAATTCTGGCGTTGGGGTAAAGTGCAGCACTCTAGCTGTTTCTTTACCTCCACACCCTGGAGCAGAAAAAGCCTCCCTTTTAGGGTAAAATACTTTTTCTGCTCTACTTTTGTCTGAACTCAGACATTTTTTCTGTTCGTCCCGAACCTTGACAAATAATTCTTGAGAAAGTAAATGGCCACTCTTCAGCAGCAAAAAATCCGCATCCGCCTGAAAGCTTTCGATCGGCGCTTGCTCGATACCTCTTGTGAAAAGATTGTAGATACCGCCAATCGCACTAACGCTACAGCCATTGGCCCCATTCCTCTCCCCACGAAGCGCCGGATTTACTGCGTTCTGCGTTCTCCCCACGTTGATAAGGATTCGCGCGAACATTTTGAAACCCGCACGCACCGCCGAATTATTGACATTTACCAGCCTTCTTCCAAAACGATTGATGCGTTGATGAAATTAGACTTGCCTGCTGGCGTTGATATTGAAGTAAAACTTTAAGGCGAGCCACCGTTCTCATCCATTTTTGAGTAGATCGAAGTCTTCAGCAGCCGCTGATGAGGCTTCGTTCTATTTGCGTTTTAAAGAGATTCTGCCTCGTGAAGCCTGGAGCAATACGATAGACTAAGTATTAGTCATTATGAGTTTAAGACCCGTTGCTTCTATTTGAGGAAGCAAAGCTTTAAGTTTAATTGCCCAAGTATAAGCTGCCTGTTTAGGGAAAACTATCACTACATCAATCATGGCATCCTATTCATCAATTGCAGTCAGAGAACTTCCTTTATTTCCCCTTCCTGAAGTCGTGCTATTCCCCGGTAGACCCTTGCCTTTGCATATTTTCGAGTTCCGCTACCGGATCATGATGAACACCATTTTAGAAACGGATAGCCGCTTTGGCGTGCTGATGTGGGACCCAATTCAGGATCAAATTGCGCCAGTGGGATGTTGTGCAGAAATTGTCCAGTATCAGCGCCTTGCAGACGATCGCCTGAAGATGCTGACCCTGGGACAGCAACGCTTTCGCGTACTGGAATACGTCCGCGAGAAGCCCTACCGCGTCGGTTTAGTGGAATGGATTGAAGATGCACCCCCCGAACAAGATTTAAAACCCCTCGCCAAGGATGTCGATCAACTGCTGCGCGACGTGGTGCATCTGTCAGCGAAATTGACGGGTCAAGAAATTGAACTCCCCGATGATATCCCCGATCTGCCGACAGAGCTATCCTATTGGGTTGCAAGTAACCTGTATGGCGTGGCTCAAGAACAGCAAGCTTTGCTAGAAATGCAAGATACGGCAGCTCGCTTGCAACGCGAGTCGGAAATTCTCACCTCGACTCGCAATCATCTTGCGGCTCGCACGGTTCTCAAAGATACGTTTAATAGCCTCAATAAGTAGCGCCTAGCTAGAAGGCGGTAAATCAATCGAAATGATGTTATAGCTGCCAAATATTTTGAGAATTTCTGTATAGGTGGCAAGTTCATCTAAGGCGGTTTGAACTTCTGGGTGGCTGGCGTCTGCTTCGAGGTCGATAAAAAAGAGGTAGTCTCCGAGCGATCGCTTTGTGGGACGCGATTCAATGCGACTGAGGTTAATTCCCCGGCTGGCGAACACTTGCAACGGCCCCACTAACGCCCCCGGTACATTAGCCCGCACGCTAAACGCTAAAGAGGTATGGCTTCCTCCCGTTGAAGGCTGCAATCCCAACACCCAAAAACGCGTGCAGTTATCGGGGCGATCGTTGATCGGATGGGCGAGAATGGGCATTCCGTAGAGTTCGGCGGCGCGTTGAGAGGCGATCGCGCCAATGTGAGGATTTTCGTCCAAGTGCTTTAACGCTTCAGTAGTGGAATTTGCTGCCAATAACTGGACGTGGGGTAAATACCGCTCTAGCCATTCCTGACATTGAGCTAATGCTTGGGGATGGGAATAGACCGTTTGAATCTCGGTGAGTTCTTTAGCCGTTGAAATCAGAGCATGAGAAATCGGCAGGACCAGTCCTTGCTGAATCTGCAAGCGATCGCACTGCCAAAGACTATCGAGCGTAATCGGAACGCTGCCCTCAATAGAATTTTCCACCGGAGCCACCGTTAAATGCGTTTGACCTTGAGCCGTGGCGCGAACGGTCTGAGCAATGCTGGGATAGGCGCATAACTGCGTTTGTATCCCCTGTTGGTGCAGCAAATGGGCGTAAGCAAATGCTGCGGCTTCTGCGTTGGTGCCCGTGGGGCCTAAATGGGCAATCAAACTTGTCATAGAACTTAATCGGTAAATTTTGTCAAATTTTGTAGGATTAGATTGCGATTGTTTGTCTTCTTCTCATTTTGGCTGAGGGTAATTTTGTCCGATAATCGCCTTGAGATCGGGGATTTCGCGGCTCTCTTGCCCAAGATAGAGTGAGAACACCAAAGAAAGTTTGTAAAATAAATTTACAAAGGATCGCACCTCCTGTAACTTTATCCGGCTTGCCCTATGCCTACTCGATTTGCAGCGTCCCAATCCGTTGAGATGGCAGTTCCTGAACTTGTCGTTCCCATTCAGCATTATCTACGCCAGCCGCAGCGCCTCGTCAATGCCTTGACTGGAGCTAGCCAAATCGAGTCGTTAAGTGAAGAGCGGTATCGCTTAAAAATGCGCTCTTTACACTTTATGACGCTTTCTTTTCAGCCCACCGTCGATCTCAAAGTTTGGGCAGAATCCGGGGGAACGATTCACTTAAAATCGATGGGTTGCGAAATTCGGGGGATTGAGTATATTAACCAACGCTTTGCCCTAAACTTGGTCGGGAAGCTCTCTCCAATCTCGCTTAACGGTCAGACCTATCTCAAAGGGAGAGCCGATTTAGAAGTCAGCGTTGAATTACCGCCTCCTTTAAGCTTTGCGCCCACTAGCTTGATTGAAACGACAGGAAACGGCTTATTACGCAGCGTTCTGTTAACCATTAAACAGCGCTTAATGCATCAACTGATTGCAGACTACCATCATTGGGTACAAGCCGAGACCGGCAATTCTGGGCGGACTTCCAGAACCATTGTGCCAGCCGAAACCCCCCTCTAGCGGAGGCGGAACGATTGGCGGTGCAGGGGCGAGCGACCGTATTGTTGCAAGGCAAGGCGGTGGCGCAGAGTGCCATAGCCCTTATTCGCCGCCAGGTCATATTCTGGGTAGCGCGTGGAGAGGCGAACAATTAAGCGATCGCGCCAAACCTTCGCCACAATACTAGCGGCTGCGATCGCCAAATTTTCGCGATCGCCTCCCACCATTGTCTGTTGCGGCAACTCCAAGCCCGGAATGAGTTGATTGCCATCAATCAAACACAACTGGGGCGTCACCTGCAACTTTTCAACCGCCCGCCGCATTGCCAACAAAGACGCCTGGAGAATATTCAACTCGTCAATTTCGGCAACCGTTGCCACCCCCACCTGACAATCAATGGCGATCGCCCGAATCTGGCAAGCCAGTTTTTGCCGTTTGACACTGCTTAACTGCTTGCTATCCTTAACGCCCAAATGAACCAGCGTCGAGCGCATCGTTTCTGGTAAGATTGCCGCCGCTGCCACAACCGGCCCAAACAAAGCCCCCCGTCCCACCTCATCAACGCCAGCAATCCGAGATAAATCGGCACTCAGCGTCCCAATTGATATCGGGCTTGGCGTTGAGGGTTGCATGGGATTTTCCTATTCCGGTGCTGAAGAACGACGACGGCGACGGCGACGGGTATCTGATGCCGAAGCTTCTGCATCTGCGTCGGTCGAGCTTTCTGAAGCTTCTTCCTCCGGGGAGGCACTCACCAGAGGGCTAACGGGATCGCCTGCTCCGGTAAAGCTAACGTTTTCTTGGGGAAGCTGTACTGCGGCTTCATCTTCAGTCACATCAGCAACAGAAGTTTCAGGAACGCTAACCGCAGGCGATTGAGGTTTCTCGCCAGGGAGGGTGACGGCAATAATTGCAGACTTGGGATTTTTAACTTCGCGATTGAGCAAAATTAAAGGTGAAATACCCATCAGAGCGTAAACATCCTGTTCTTCTGGCGTCATTTCCACAGAAATCACTTCGGGAGGAGACACCGTTTTAGGCGACTGACGTTTAGCCGTGACTCGCCGAGAACCTAAGAAGCGATCCGACTTCTCATCCCACTCTTCTCTGCCATTGCCACTGAGATCCTCAGCCAACTCTGGCGTATCTAAAGCCATCGGTTCAGGAGTGGCTTTAAAGTTAACGCCTACACCGGGAGCCTCATTGGGGCTGCGACCTAAATCGCCTTCGCCTCCAATACGACGACGGCGACGCCGCCGATTATTATTTAACCCGCTGCGTTCTTGATAGTTGGGATGGTTAATTAAATCTAACTCAGAGGAATCGCGGAAGGTGTCGTACTCGCTTTCGAGATCGTCATTTTGCCAGCTTGGTTGAGGTTCGCTCGGCGCGGGAGGCGCATAGCGTGCATCAACCCGTCGGGTTTCGTAGGGGGTTTCTGGGGCCGGACGAGTGGGCACATCCTTGAGTACCGTTGCCGAACGTTCAACCAGGGGTTGGGGAACCGTTTCTCCCTCACCCGGCAAATGAACTAAATGACCCAAGCCGTTACAGGTTGGACAAGGACGACCAAACAGTTCGTAGATATTTTGACCTTGACGCTTGCGGGTTAATTCAACTAAACCCAGTTCTGAAAGTTGAGCAATTTGCGGTCTGGCTTTATCCGCTCTCAACGCTTTATTAAAGTGTTCTAGAACCTGCAATTGGTCGCGGCGCGAATCCATATCAATGAAATCGACAATAATTACCCCAGCAATATTCCGCAGGCGCAACTGACGGGCGATTTCGGTCGCGGCTTCGCAGTTTGTCCACAATACCGTTTCGCGGGCTGTTGCCGAACGGGTAAAAGAACCGGAGTTCACGTCAATGACCGTGAGGGCTTCAGTCGGTTCAATAATGATATAGCCGCCAGAGGGTAAATCGACTCTGGGCTTGAGGGCTTCGCGAATGGCTGCGTTGACGCGGAAATATTCTAGAACCGGAATGCGATCGCGATGGTGATCGATCAATACCCCTTGCGGAGTTTTCCCGCCACTCCAATTGAGTAACTGCTGTTTAACGCGCTTTAAGCCCGTGTGGGAATCCACCACAATCCGATTC
>JAAHGE010000373.1 GCA_010672635.1 Desertifilum sp. SIO1I2
AGGTAATTCGCGGGTCATGCTTCAGCTTAAAGTTATCCTCATATTCTTGGCGCATCTGAGGAGATTTCGCCATCATCTCCAATAACACTTCGTCCGCATTCTCCACCATCGTTCTAAATTTCAAGCACGCAAAGGGCTTGTAGTTTTTCCCAACCCGCTGTTGGACGTAAAAGGCAGACCCTTTAGAACTGACGACAACCAGCAGGGTGAGAAGAAGATAAACCGGGGCAAACAGAATAAGAACCGACAGTGAAAACAGGACATCGAACAGCCGCTTGGAAAATTCTCCGTCTAGACTTTTGAGAGATAGACCTCTGCGCCGGCCGGAAAACGTGAGTGGCTTAAAACCGCGCCTCACAAGCATCCGAACAGTCTTGCCGGAGATGAGTTGACTTTCGGCAGTCATCTTACTCCTTAAATTTCACACCACACACAGTCCTGATCATAAAGCCAGTGACCGCTTCTAAGAAGATTTTGGTTCCAATGTTCTCAGAAATCTCACTGAGTTGGGGGGCTAAAGGCGTGCTGGCAATGCTCAATAAACGCTCTATAACGTTGCCTAAACGCTTGAGGGGAGAAGCGTTCGGCGTGCGATCGCACTTGTTGAGGATTAAACTGATTTTGGACTTGTTCAAATCTTTTGACCGCCTCCACCAAATCCTGGGGGGTTTGCTTGCCAAAAAATAAGCCTGTCCCCTCCTGGGGAAACCTGTAGATGTCTTTAACCGTTTCTAAGGCCCCCCCACCCCCATAGGCAATAATCGGCGTTCCACAGGCTTGTGCTTCCACTAGGGCAATTCCAAAATCTTCGCAGGCCGCATAAACGAACCCCTTAGCTTTAGCCATGTATTCTTCCACAACTGCGTTGGGTTGGGAACCTAAGAGTTTAATATTAGGTTTAGCCCGTTGTTGCAGGCGCGAGAAGTCCGGGCCGCTGCCAATAATCACCAAATCCTGACCCAGTTGGTTAAATGCCTCCACAATCACCTCAATTTGCTTATAACTTACCAGCCGGGAAACGGTCAGATAAAAATCTTGTTTCTCAGGATGCAGCGGAAAGCGGTCTAAGTTGACGGGTGGATAAATGACTTCAGCCGGACGGCGATAGCAGCGCCAAATCCGTTTAGCCGTATGCTGAGAGTTGGCAATAAAGTAATCAACTCGATTAGCGGAAATGACATCCCACTGGCGCAGGCGGTGCAGCAGGTAGCGCGTCAGGACGCCGGGAAGTCCTTTTCCAGCTTTACTCCCCTGCAAGTAGTCAAAGGTTAAGTCCCAAGCGTAACGCATGGGGGTATGGCAATAACAAATATGCAGTTGGTGAGGGCTGGTGATAACGCCTTTGGCGACAGCATGGGAAGAGGACAAAATTACGTCATACTGGCGGAGATCGAGTTGTTCGATGGCTAAAGGTAACAAGGGCAAATATTTCTGCACGCCTCGACGCGCTAGCGGAAAGTGCTGCAAAAAAGTCGTACCAATTTGCCGTTGATATAAGTAGCTTTCGGGGTTGGTAGACTCAAAATCAATTAGGGCGTATAAATCTGCTTCTAGCGTCTGTAGAATTTCTTGGACAACAAGTTCTGAACCCCCCGTCGCTTCTGGGGTTAACCATTCGTGAACTAGAGCATACTTGAGATCGGACATGGGGAAGAGGGTGGGGGGATGGGGGGGAAGAAGGGAATTGGGAGTTGGGAGTTGGGAGTTAGGAGTTAGGGAAGAAGGGGAATTTTTGACTTACTCCATACTCTTCTTCGTCTCGGAACACCGCTACTTGATGTACAAGCTACGGAACTTTGCACTCCTTTCCCACTCACTACACTACTCAGCACCAAGAACCGCGCAACAGCACTCATTCACGAAGCACTCTTGAACCCACTCAGCACTCAGCACTCAGCACTCAGCACTGAATGGGTGGCATTTCCGGTGGTTTCCCAGCTAAATTTGCTGGCTTGGGTGAGGCTGGCTTGACGGAGATGCGATCGCATTTTCTCATCTTTCCCGACCTGTTGTATGGCGCTGGTGATCTCGGCGGGGTTGTAGGGGTTGATGTATAGGGCCGCCTCGCCAGCGACTTCGGGGAGGGATGCTAGGTTAGAGGTAATGATGGGCGTACCGCACGCCATTGCTTCTAAAACTGGCAGTCCAAAGCCTTCCCATAAGCTGGGAAAGACTAAGGCTAAGGCTTGGTTCATCAGTTTGGGAAGTTCTGAGTAGCTGACATAATCGAGGAATTTGACCTGTTCTTGCAAGCCTAGTTCTTGCACCTGGGCGGTTAAAGTGGGGGTATAGCGCGGATCGTGGGTACTCGTTAGCCAGAGTTGGTAGTTGTGGGGTTTGGCGATCGCACTAAAGGCGCTAATGAGGCGTTGAATATTCTTATAAGGGGCACTGCGTCCCACGTAAAGGAAGTAGTTGCTTTCGGGTAGGTTGAGATAGCGGAAGTTGGCTTTGTCGTAGCCAAGGGGGATGGGGGTGAGTTTTTTGGCAGGGATACCTAGAAATTGGCTAATGTCCCGCGCTGTTGCTAAGGAATTACAGAGGATGTGCTGCGCTTGTTTGAGGACTTGGGGGAGATAATAACGACAATAGTAGGTCATGGGCGATCGCGCCTGAGCGAAGCGCAGAGGAATCAGATCGTGTACCATGACGGCATAGCGACAGCCGGAAAATACGGGGGCTTCGGGTAAGGGAGAAAAGAGGAATTGAGCCTGCTGTTGTTGATAAATTTGGGCAAGTTGAAATTGCGTCCAAATCAGCCGCTTCAAGTGACCTTTCGATCCTTGTTCGGGGGTCATGTTTGCTGGAATAGGATAGCAGGAATAATCCTCGAAAGGTTGAGCGGTTAGTAGGGTCGGGGATAAGCTTTTTAGATAAGGTAAGATGTTGCGCGCATACGTGCTAATTCCCGTAGGACGCTGCATTAATACGGATAAGTTAATTAAAAGGTTATTCGCCATGCTGACGGGTTAAGAAAAATTGCTTTAAGCCTTGCCAGCGACCGATTGCGATCGCCCGATCTTGTCTGAGTGATATTATCGTTTTTAATCCCATATAAATAATATTCAAAATTAGCGATAAGCGCGTTCCATGCTGCTGTAAGAAATAGAGTTTACTATACGTTGCATGGCGAAACTTCGCCGAGACATTGTTTTGGCTAGTGGCTGAAACCACATGATTGACTAATATTGCTTGCGTTACGCTAATTTGATATCCCTGTTGATAATAGCGTTCGCAAAAATCATTATCTTCGTAATAAAGAAAATAATGCGGATCGAACAGAGGACAAGTTTCAAATTTAGCTAAGTTGAGAATTAAGCTACAGCCGGAAACCCATCGACTGGGAAGCACTTCTCCTGGGTTATCCAATTTTGCAATAGCTAGCGGCTGAGTATGCTTTAGCGAACCTGTCCAACGATTAAACTGTCCTTGGCTAAACCAAAGATTGCCTTGACTATCTCTAATTTGAGTACCTAAGATTGCTAAGTCTGGATGTTTATGAAAACATTCAATTACAAAGTCAATTGCATTTTGTTCTACGGTAGTATCTGGATTAATTAGCCAAATTAAGGCATTTGAATTTTGTTGATAAATTGTTTGCAGTCCTAAATTGCAACCTCTACCAAATCCTAAGTTTTCCTCAGAAAATATTAACTGAATGTTGGAGTATTCCGTCGCTAAGTCTTTAACAGCAAAGTCCTCTGGGGAATTATTGACAATCGCAACATGAAATTGCGATCGCTCAGAAAAGTCAAGCGAAGCCAAAAGCTTTCTGATAAATGCTGTTGAGTAATAGTTGACAATCAGAAAGTAAAGATTGTTCTGACAAAATGTCAAACCCGTTTTCCCCATTTATAGTAAAAGGAATGGCTAGATTTAACTTCAATTCAAAAAAATTCTCACTTTTTACTCTTAGAATAGAGAGGTTGAAGTGAGAGAAAGGCAACTAATCAGCGAGACAGGCAAGTTAGGTTCTTTTTGATTTCTGCTGATGTACTTTTTGGCTCTCTTGAGGAAGACTAAGCAAGTTCAATTTGACAATCATCCCCAATCATAAATCTTAACGCTTTTGGACGCCGGGGAGCAGCCGTTAAATGAGCGCGCTGTCCAATAACACTATCGACAATTCGCTGATGAATGCTGTCAATTTTAGCCCCTTGTAAAATTACGCTATGCTCTAGATCGGCTTCAATTAAAATGGTCTGATTCGCAATGCTACTATAGGGACCAATAAAACAGTTTTCGATATGACAATTGTCACCAATGGCAACGGGGCCGCGAATGGTACTATTAATAATCTTAGAACCTTTGCCAATTTGGACGCGACCAATCACTTGACTTCCAGCATCAATTTCGCCGTAAATAGCAGTTGTAACGCAGGTATCGAGGATAATGCGGTTGGCTTCGAGTAAGTCATCTTTTTTTCCGGTATCTAGCCACCATCCCTCTAATTGACAGGCTTCAACGTGAGTTTTACCATTGATAAGCTGTTGGATCGCGTCAGTAATTTCAAGTTCGCCTCGCGCTGAAGGCTGAATGGATGCGATCGCCTCATGGATTTTGCTAGAAAAGAAGTATATTCCCACCAAGGCTAAATTAGAGGGAGGGTTTTGGGGTTTTTCAACCAGTTGTAAAACCTTCCCCCTGCTGTCTACCGTCGCAACGCCAAAGGCGCTAGGGTTAGAGACAGGACGCAAGAGAATCAACGCATCGAGCAGTTCTGTTTTAAACTTATCGCAGAAGAGGTTTAGATTGCTCTGAATCAAGTTATCGCCCAAATACATAATAAAGGGCGAATCGCCGAGAAAGGGTTGAGCAATTTTGACCGCATGGGCTAAACCCGCAGGCTGTTCTTGTAAGATATAAGTGATATTGGCACCAAAGCGATCGCCATCTCCCGTTTTTGCACGAACCTCTTCCCCGGTTTCAGGACTAATAATAATTCCAATATCCGTAATTCCGGCTGCAACAATTCCTTCAATCCCATACCATAAAATAGGTTTATTAGCAACTGGGACTAGTTGTTTTGCACCCGTATACGTTAAGGGTCTAAGTCGCGTTCCTTTTCCACCCGAAAGAATTAATGCTTTCATAATCCTAAGTGCTTTTCTAAGTGCTGAGTGCTTTTCTAAGTGCTGAGTGGGAAGAGCGTGGGGGGATGGGGAGGTGAGGGGAAGTGAGTGTTATTGTACGGTTCTGAGTGGGTATCAGCGTGTGAGTAGGTTCAATAGTGCTGATTAGGTATCGAGAACAATAGCCGATTCCCTTCTTCTCCAACCCCTAACTTCCAACTCCCAACTCCTAATTCCCTTCTTTCACCCCATCCTCTTCTTCCCCAACCCCTAACTCCTAACTCCCAATTCCCCATTCCCTAACCCAAAAACTGGGATAACATCTTGCGGAGACTTTTCCG
>JAAHGE010000374.1 GCA_010672635.1 Desertifilum sp. SIO1I2
TGTTCCAGAGCAATCTGTTGAGGAACATAACCCAGCAAAGATAGACAGATAATCTCTCGATCTTGTTCGTTCAAAAACGGAGACTCTCGATCTAAATCTATCCATAACCGATCCAGATCGATTCCTAAGCGTTCAATCACTCGCTGATGATTCTGAGACATCGCAAACCCTGTCCGATTTTTCTCAGACTATAGTCAGATATGCCCTATGAGTCATCCCACAGGTGTCGAAAGTTTCAACGACACCTGTGGAGTGAGTCTCGTACAATCCTCGCAGTTAATCCAATTAACGGCTTAACAACTGATGGCGATCGCTCACCTTCCTCGGATCGACCTCCATTGTCGCATCTGCCAGAGACATCACCCGACATCCCCCCTCAAAAACATTCACCTGATAGACTAACTCGCAGGTGAGATCCAGTGCCGTCAGCCAGCCACTTTTACGATGATAAGCTCCCGTATCAATATCAATCCAACCGCGCCCTTTAGCAATCTTCCCAGGCTCTATTCCTGGCAGCGTAAAGGTGATCGTATGTCCAGTAATAATTAACTTATCGGAAAAATAGGGTTGTTCCATGCTGTGGAACAGATCGCGAACCCAACAGAGTTCTTCAGGGGTTTGTTCGTCAATGGGTAAACCCGGATGTACCCCCGCATGAACTAACCAAACATCCCCCAAATCAAGATAGGTGGGTAAACTTTGCGCCCAATGCACATGATCGATCAACTCTCGCATGTCTTGGTAGCTAGAGACGGTACTTTGACCCCCACTATACAGCCAAGCCTGTAAAGCCGGACTGTGAAGTTTGCCATCGGGAAATGCGTCAATTAAAAGTTGTTCGTGATTTCCTCGGATACATTGATAGGAACTATTTTGCACAAAATTCACAACGCTTGAGCTTTGCGGTCCCCGATCGATTAAATCCCCCAGGAAATAAACGCGATCGCTTGTACCAGGGGCGATCGCATCAAGTAAGTGCATCAGCCCATCATAATGGCCGTGAACATCACCGATAAAGATGCGTCGAGGTTGCTTTACACTCATTTGGCGTTCTCTGGTTTCCGAAGTGAATGAGAGCGAGGATCGTGCTGCTGGCGTTGAACTCAGCACGCGGCTTCGCGTCAAGAACCGCACAACAGCACTTTCTTTACCGCACTCTGCTCTACTTTCACGCTTAAGTCATGCACATTATTAGCGCACTAGCAAATGAATCGGCGATATTTCGGTCTTCCCAAACCAACCCATAAACTGACTTCAGCGCATTAGCATCGCTCTGTTGACTTATTATGCCCTGCTAGGTTTCGGAATCTAACAAAGAGGATGTGAAGTCAGTGCAAAGTTATCTGGAAAGAAGAGGATGGGGAGGTGGGGGGAAAAGAGTGCAAAGTTCCGAGTTCCGAGTTCCGAGTGGGGAAGAGGGTGGGGGGAAGTTAGTGCTGAGTGGAAAGTGCTGTTGCTTTAGCTTCTGCGTAGCAGTAGTGCTGTTGCGCGGTTCTTGGTGCGTAGCAGTGTGCTGAGTTGATAATTATCCAGTTTTCCTGTCTCCTGTTCCCTAACTCCCAACTCCCAACTCCCAACTCCCTTCTTCCCCCCATCCCCCCATCCTCTTCTTCCCCACTCAGCACTCAGCACTCAGCACTCAGCACTTTCTACTCAGCACTCCCTACTGACTGAGGGCCTTTAAAAAGCTTTGAAGTTCAGCAAGAAAGCCTCGGCGCTTGGGTTGGGGGACAGTTTCGGTTTCGCCCTCAGCCTCAACTGTTCCTGTGGCTTGTAATAAGATTCGTTCTAGGGTGTCGCTAGAAGGTCTTTGCGGTTCTTGGGCAATTTGACGATATTCGCCTTCACTTTCTTCTAGCCAAATTTGCCAAGCATCGGGATAGTAGCGAGAAACGGCGGCTCCTTCTAGGGGTCGCAGATAGTAACAAGATTGAATATTATTTAAAAAGCGATCGCGCAATTGCCGACCCGCGTAGCCGATGCCAATTGTCGCAACATCTTCTAATCGAGGATTGAGTAAGACGACGGGGCGATCGCCTGCAAGGTTACTCAGCGTTTCCACTTGGGCAACTTCCACCGCCGCCGGACTTACCACCAGGTAAAATTGATCGTCAGGTTGAATGCGTTTTTCAACCGGCGATCGCGAACTTCCCAAATCCGTTACCCGAAACGGGATTTCTCCCCAGTCGCGCCTCGCCAGCGCCGCCGCCCCTGCATCCGGGAAAAACACGGTGGGCTGAACGCCCAATTCTTGGATAAACGGAATAAACTGTTGAGCGATAGACTGAGCTTGCAGCGCAATTTCGGGAAACACCAGTTCAATCTGGAGAAGCGTGCAACCCTCATCAAGGGCCACTTTCATCGCGGCTTGCGCTTGAGCGATCGCATCATCAAGAGTTTTGGGAAGTTCAGTCATCATCAGAAATTGCTAAATTCTATTCAATCAGGTTTAGTTCTATTTTGAGGCTTTCCGGTCTGCGATCGCGCTCAATTCTCAGAAAATACGAAGTCCGCAATCCCATGAAAGAGCTAAAAACGCTCCAATTAATCGCAGGACTGGGCATCATGGCAATTGCCTTCTGTAGCATCGCCTCCCCTGCCTCTGCTCAAGGATTCAACCCCCAAGACAGCTTGCGGAATGCCCTCACTTGGGTTGAAAGTCTTGGTTCGGTGGGTGCGATCGCCTTCATCGTCCTCTATATTATTGCCACGATCGCCTTCTTGCCCGGTTCCCTCCTCACCCTAGGCGCGGGCGTCCTTTTCGATGTCCTTCTCGGTTCACTCTACGTCTTTCTCGGCGCAACCCTAGGAGCGATCGCCGCCTTCTTGATAGGGCGCTACCTAGCGCGAGACTGGGTAGCCCAAAAAATCGCCAGCCATGACAAATTTCAAGCCATCGACCAAGCCGTCGGACGAGAAGGCCTCAAAATCGTTCTCCTCACCCGCCTTTCTCCCGTCTTCCCCTTCAATCTCCTCAATTACGCCTTTGGCATCACCCAAGTTTCCCTCAAAGATTACATCATCGGTTCCCTAGGGATGATTCCCGGCACCATCATGTATGTCTATATTGGTTCCCTAGCAGGCAGCCTAGCCACCCTAGGCACCCAAGCACAACCCACAAACCCTGCCATTGAGTGGACTATTCGGATCGTGGGGTTAATTGCCACCGTTGCTGTTACTCTCTACGTGACCCGTATTGCCCGCAAAGCCCTAGACGAAACTGTTTCTGCACCTCCGGTAAAACCTCATGATTTCTGATTCTTCGGTTAACCTGTCCCCAATGGACAAATACAACCAGCAACTCCTCGCCCACGTCCATCCACCAGACTGGGTAAACCCCACACCAGCCGCCTTATACGACCTCGTAGTCATTGGCGCGGGTACCGCCGGACTTGTCACCGCCGCCGGGGCCGCCGGTTTAAACATTGGCTTAAAAATTGCCCTGATTGAACGCAATCTCATGGGGGGAGATTGCCTCAATGTGGGTTGCGTGCCCTCCAAATGCTTGATCCGTTCCTCGCGGGTTGCGGCCCAAATGCGGGATGCCGAACGGTTTGGCATTCGTCCCCCCCAACAGGTGGAAATTGATTTCCCCGCCGTGATGGCGCGGATGCGGAAGGTGCGGGCCGATATTAGTCCCCATGATTCCGCCCGTCGCTTTCAAAATCTGGGCATTGATGTGTTTTTGGGGAACGGGCGATTTATCAAACCGGGTCAGATTGAAGTTGCAGGGCAAATCCTATCCTATAAAAAGGCGGCGATCGCCACAGGCGCAAGGGCGGTTCGTCCCCAGATTGAAGGGATTGAAAGCGCTGGCTTTTTAACCAATGAAACGGTGTTTAATCTCACCGAACGCCCCAACCGCCTTGCAGTGATTGGCGGCGGGCCGATTGGGTGCGAGTTGGCTCAGGCGTTTCAGCGCTTAGGTTGTCAGGTGATTTTGTGCCATCGCGGTTCTCATATTCTCAATAAGGAAGATCCAGATGCGGCGGAAATTGTCCAGCAAGTTTTAGTCCGCGAGGGGGTGCAGTTGGTCTTAAATAGCCAAATTCAGCGCGTTGAGACGACCCCTACTGGGAAGGTAATCCATTTTGCCACTCAAGGCCAAGATCGTTCCATTGAGGTGGATGACATTTTGGTGGGGACGGGTCGCGCGCCCAATGTGGAAGGGTTAAATTTAGAGGCGGTGGGGGTTGAGTATGACTCGCACCAGGGGGTGAAGATTAATGACTATTTGCAGACAACCAACCCGAAGATTTACGCAGCCGGGGATATCTGCATGAATTGGAAGTTCACCCATGCAGCAGATGCCGCCGCCCGAATTGCGATTAAAAATGTGTTGTTTGCTCCGTTTGGTTTGGGACGCTCAAAGTTGAGCGATCTGGTGATGCCTTGGGTGACGTATACTGACCCGGAGGTTGCCCATGTGGGACTTTACGAACGGGAGGCGCAAGAGCAGGGAATTGCTGTCAAAACGATTAAAATCCCCCTAGAAGAGGTGGATAGAGCGATCGCGGATGGCGAAACGGAAGGGTTTGTAAAAATCCACTATCGTCAAGGTTCCGATACGATTGTGGGCGCAACGATTGTGGCGAGTCACGCCGGGGAAATGATTAGTGAAGTTACAACTGCGATCGCGCATGGCATTGGTTTAGGGAAGCTGGCGAACGCGATCCACCCCTATCCCACGCAGGCTGAGGGGATTAAGAAGGCAGCCGATCGCTATAAGCGGACTTTACTGACCGCTAAGGCTCAAAAGTTGTTGGGCTTGCTCGCCAAATTACCTTAAATCCACGGATTTTGACAACTCCCCTGCCTGAAGGCGAGGGGATTCTTGGTTTATCGGGATAACTCATGCTACTTGCCCTCCCCAAACTTCACCGCGATGTGTCCCACCGCTGTATCTCCACGCTGCAACACAACTTGCGCTGCTGCTACATCTCGATTCGTCTCATAGCCGCATTCAGGACACTTATGGATGCGCTCAGATAGGAGTTTCTTTCCGGTATGCGTTTGACATCTAGGACAAGTCTGACTGGTGCCATTGGCGTCTACTTTGGCGAAGTATACACCTCGCTTGAAGCACACATGACCCAGAATGCTCAAGAACTGCCCAAACCCAGCATCCAGCGTATGCTTGCACAGCATTCCGGCTGACATCGCTTTGAGGTTTAAATCTTCAGCAAATATCATTCCTGCGGTATCGCATAACTGGTGAGCTGTCTTAAAGTGAAAGTCCTTGCGTGAGTTTGAGATGTATTCGTGGTGTCTGGCAATTCGATGGCTGAGTTGACGGAACTTCCTAGACCCTTTTTTCTTGCGTGAGAGTTGACGTTGCAGCGATTTCAGCTTGCATTGTCCCTCTATAAAGAATCGAGGTCTTCCTATCAATTG
>JAAHGE010000375.1 GCA_010672635.1 Desertifilum sp. SIO1I2
TGAACTTGGCAGCTTCATCCTAAACTTAAGCATAAGAAGCGCTAATTTTATTATGGCGAATTTTAGAGAAAACCTAGAGACAATCTCTATCCGAAAGCCGAACGCCAAAGGACGGTTAATACGACCGCTGGAAGATTAAAAAGCTTTTTACATTTCGTTACGATAAGAACATCAGTGAAAGCCCATAACCGCTTTCGACGCTCAGAAAAGAGGTATTCCTATGAACGGCAACATTCGCGTTGGCAGCCTATTTGGGATTCCCTTTTACGTGAATCCCTCTTGGTTCTTAGTCCTAGGCTTAGTCACCCTCAGCTACGGAGGGGCTTTAGCCGCCCAGTTTCCTGCCCTAGGTGCAGGCTTACCCTGGTTATTAGGCTTATTTGCAGCTTTGTTGCTGTTCGCCTCCGTCTTAGCGCACGAACTGGGGCATAGTTTTGTTGCCATCAAACAGGGGATTAACGTTCAATCCATTACCCTGTTTTTATTTGGTGGTTTAGCCAGCTTAGAAAAAGAATCCAAAACCCCAAGCGAAGCCTTTTGGGTGGCGATCGCAGGACCTGCTGTCAGTATCACCCTGTTTGGTTTGCTAACGGCCCTAAATATCGGCTTAGGCTTAACCGGGCCGATCGGCGCAATTGTCAGCCTACTCGCTTCCATCAACCTCGTTCTCGCCCTATTTAACCTAATTCCCGGCTTACCCCTAGATGGCGGTAATATTCTCAAATCTGCCGTATGGAAAATTACAGGCGACCCCTACAAAGGGACGGTGTTTGCCAGTCGCGCCGGTCAAATCATTGGGTGGATGGCGATCGCATTCGGCGGCTATTCCTTTATCAGCGGCGGTAGCTTCTGGACGCTACTGATCGGTTGGTTCCTGCTGCAAAATGCTGGACGTTCTGCCCAATCTGCCACTATTCAAGGCTTGTTGGCCCAACTCAAAGCCGAAGATGCTGTCACCTCCGACAGTCCTGTCATTTCCGCAGAACTCTCCTTGCGCGAGTTTGCCAATGACTATGTAATTGGTAAAGGCAAATGGCACAAATTCTTAGTCACTGACGAAGCCGGACAACTGATCGGCACCCTGAAAGTAGACGATCTCAAAACCATTTCCACCGCCCACTGGCCGCAAACCCCAGTTCGCGACTTAACCCAACCCATCGACCTATCAGAAACCGTTCCCGCCGATCAACCCCTCCTCGAAGTGGTGCAACGCTTAGAACAGCAACAAATCACCCAAGTCCCGGTGGTTCGGGAAAATGGCTCGGTTGTCGGTATCCTGGAAAAAACAGCAATTATCCGCTTGCTGCAACAAAAAGCCGAAGCCAAACCTGCCTAATTAAAAGAGTCTGCTAAAGAGGGGGATAACAGAACGTCAAACTGTTATCCCCCTCTGCACTTTTAAACCCCCAAACTCGACAAAAGATAAAATAATTCCACATCAACCAAAGGAGACGCTATGGGGGAAGAAGACCTCAACAACCTTGAGGAAGAGGGGATTCGGTTTATTCGCATTGTCTGGTGCGATAACGCGAACGCTATTCGAGGGAAAGCCGTTCACATTCGGATGATGCCTCATTACCTCGATCGAGGGGTTGGGATTTCTGCTGCTCAACAAGCCGTTCCCATTCTGTATGATGCACCTGTGCCGGGAGGGGGTCTAGGCCCGGTGGGTGAAATTCAATTAATTCCAGATTGGTCTACCTATGTCTCGTTGCCCTATGCGCCCGGACATGGAAGAGTGATGGGGAATATGTATCATCAAGGCGAACCCTGGCCGTTATGTCCGCGTCACTTTTTGGCAACGCAAGCCCAGCAAGCGGCAGAATTAGGTTTAGAAGCGATCGCCGCCTTTGAAAATGAATTTTATCTATTAAAACAGACCGCCGAGGGTCGCATTGAGCCGAGCGATCGCACTTTGTTTGCTTCTACTCAAGCGATGGATCTCCACCAAGCCGTTATTGATGAGATTGCGGAAGCCCTGATCGCTCAAGGTCTTTTGGTAGAGCAATATTATCCCGAATCAGGTCCCGGTCAGCAGGAAATCTCCATTCTGTATAATCGCGCCCTGGCTGCGGCCGATCAACAAATTGCCTTTCGGGAAACCGTGCGCGCGATCGCCCATCAACACCATTTAACCGTATCTTTCCTCCCCAAAATCTTCGCCGACGCGGCCGGAAGCGGCTGTCACATTCACCTCAGTCTGTGGCATCAGGGCGAAAACCGCTTAAGCGATCCTAGCGGTTTGCTCGGTCTTTCTGAAGTTGGACGCCAATTCATCGGGGGCATTCTCCACCACCTCCCCGGTTTAATGGCCCTGACTGCACCCACTTGCAACTCCTATCGCCGCATTCAACCCCAGAGTTGGAGTGGTGCGTTCCGCTGTTGGGGTTTAGATAACCGAGAAGCTGCCATTCGCGTTATCGGCAACCCCGAAGGCACGGGTTCTAACCATTTTGAGCTGAAAACCGTCGATGCCTCCGCCAACCCCTATATTGCTCTGGGGGGCATGATTGCAGCGGGCTTAGATGGCGTTTACCAGGGGCTAGAACCGGACGAACCGCTGGAAATCGATCCTGGAAGCCTGACAGAAGCAGAACGCCAGAAACGGAAAATAGAGCGCTTACCAGAGAACTTAGGGGCTGCGATTGAAGCGTTAACTCAAGATGAGGTCTTACTCAATGCTTTGGGTTCTCCCCTCGCTCAAGCCTACCTTGCCGTTCGCAAAGCAGAGTGGGAGGCCCTCAAGGATGTGGAGTTGGAGGATGAGGTGAAATTGTTGCTAGAGCGTTATTAGACCTTAGCAAAAAAGGGAGCGATTTCGCTCCCTAAAACCCTTTTGCTTGCTTAGAGGAAAACTAATGATGCATCGGTGTTAGGCGTTTTTCAGTTTGCGTTTGGCTGCAAACAAACCACCGACAGCAGCTAAACCGAGTAAAGCAGACGGTTCGGGAACGTCAGCAGGGGGAGGAGTAACAACACCGCGCAGGGCCACTTCGTAGTTGCCACTGTGAGAACTGCCATCTGCACCTACGCCAGAACTGTTGGTCAAACCGGAAGCGGTTGCGTTGAAGCTATAGAGGAATTTGGTAACGCCATCATAGTTGGCTTTCACGACTTCGCTAGCTTGGAAGCCATTAGGCAGCATTTGAGCAAACGCCGCAAACGGAGAGCCGGGGCGAGTATAGTAAGCTTTGAGGTCAAAGTGACCGGCTAAACCAATGTTGATATCGCTTCCTTCGGTAGCAATGTAGGAGATGTTGGGGTCGCTGCTGCGTTGGAAACCGCCAAGACCCAGGAAGGCGTTGAAGGCTATTGTTTTTTCGATTACGGTAGCGCCACCTTTTCCGGCTGCATTGAGGAAGTCATTAAACCAGGAGTTCGCGAGGTTAGCCACGCCATAAGCAGTGCTGATGCCAGAACCGGTATTAAACCAATCGTCGGCGGTGAGGCTGCTGAGGGTTAGGGTTTTGCCACCTACGTCGCCGCTAACGCTGGTTCTGGCGCTGGAAGCCAGGTAAGCTGCGTTACCAACACCTTCGCTGCTAGCAAACAGTTCAATGTTACCGCCCGGATTGCTGCTGTTGCCAGCGAGAATGCTGTTTAGATTTGCACTGGGGTTTAAGCAAGTGGTGGTAGGGCTGCAAGTATCGTAGAGAAGGTAGTCGCTACCCGCAACGGTGAAGGCGGAAGCGGGTCTAACTGCGATCGCGCTAACGCCAACAATGGCAGAAACTCCGATGGCTAAACGCTTGGCTGTCTGTAACATTTCGTCTGCTCCAAAAGTAGTTGAGATTCGATAACCTGGATATGCTGAACTGTCTTTAGGGGTATCTCACATAAATTTAAGTCTATTCTGATGAGTTGCGTGTGATTTTTCGCACTCCTCAGAACGATCTTTGGTGTCACCCACTGGTAGTGCCGATCGCCTCTGACCCTAAGACCACTCAGGAAGATAAATTCCTGAGTAGCCTGCTTTCAGCATAGCTAGACTATGACCTAGATTAGGTGAAGGAAAGCCCTGTTTTGTTCAAAGTTTAGGTAAATTTTTGCTGAATTGAGTTGGACAAACGCTCCGCATCTTTACGGAGACTGGCCGTCTCTGACTGCTGTAAGGGTTGAGATGCCATTCTCGACTTAGGCTGCAAATAAGAACCCCTTTAAATCCTGCCAAGCCCCTAATAGATTACCTTGCATTAAAGAAGCTACGCCGTTGAGGGCCTGAATTTCTGGGATACTAGGATTCAGCGCGATCGCATTTTCTAAAATGGGTTGTGCTTCCCTGGGTCGCCAATCATAAAGATACACGAAGGCGAGATAGGCATGGGCGTAAGGATTTTGAGTATCGAGTTGGCGCACGGTGGACAAAGCTGCGATCGCATCCTCTACTTTGCGTTGCAAGACGCGCGATAATGCTAAAGTATACGCCCACTCTAGATTATCGGGTTCCTGTTGCAATCGGTAGGCTAAGGTTTTCTCGGCTTGAATTAAATAATCTTGAGTCGGATCGTATTGATTAATGCGTGCCACTTCAGCAAATACTGGCTCTAATCCTGCCATACCTTGGGGCAAGTTTTGAGCAAGGTGGCGTAACTGGGTGAGTAAGTCTAATTCTCGCGCTGGGGTTGGGGGTGCATTGGGATCGAGGGTTAACGTGACAGGAGGAACCGATAAAGGATAGCTTTCTCCCGTCTCGCGGTTGAGATAAGTCGCTTCTAGGGTATATTCCCCAGGCGCGAGATCCGCAGGCGGTAACATCGATAACTGTTCTACCACCTCATAAGCGCTAGAATCTCCTGGAGAAAGCTGCAAGTTTCCTAGCGCCATCGCCCGGTCATGAATCCATCGCTGCGAAGGGTTGGCTGAGTGCGATCGCCAAGTCAGCAACACTAACCCCGGTTGTAACTGCTCGCCGGGGCCCGTCCAACGATACGTAACCGGAACTGGCACCCCCGGAGGCGTTACCGGAGGAACGATAACCTGTTCGAGTTGGACGGCGTGACGCGGTTCGCCCAACGGTTGAACTTGAATGGGGGGAAACTGCTGGTGATGGAGGGTAAGGGTACTCCCATCCATTAACGGCCAACTTTGGACGGGTTGAAAGTCACCCGCCTGTTCGACAATTTGGGTAATATTAGCTTGTGCGGGTTGAGGAACCGATCCTTGGTCGCCAGTTTTGGTTAAAAACCAAGAAAGCGATCGCGCATCCTGTAAAATTTCACGCTCGCGCACCCCAACTTGTCGCCCATAGACTTGAAAGTTACGCAACGCCCCATAATAGTTGAAGTTATGCTGATTAATGGTTGGGGTCGAGGGTAAAACACCCAAGTTAACGCGCAAATTCGGTTCTGTTTGGATAATGCGATCGATAACTTCCGA
>JAAHGE010000376.1 GCA_010672635.1 Desertifilum sp. SIO1I2
TGCCGAAGGCACCCGCCAACCCGATGGGACAAAAAATTCTGCTTACTACTGGCATACCGATCCCGGAAACGGTGCCAACAATTTTGGCACTTTTAGCTATCAACACCTCTCGGATCGCGATACACAAGCCGTTCGTCAAGCACCAACTACTGCTGACAAGCAACTGATCTCCGCTAAAAATAACCTACCCGAAAAAGCCGATCGCTATCAATTACAACGGTTGAAAGCCTATCACGAGCAATTGCGATCGCAAGCCTTAGCTAAAAACTTAACCTTAAATCAAGCCGAATTAGTCAATGGCTTAGACTTAGCCAATCAAAGTCCTGCCGCCGGGTTATATCCAGGAGGATATATCGACCGTTTGGCACAGATGAAACAACTCGTAGACGATCCCGAAGAACAAATTAAAGAAGCCAGAGTTTGGTCTTATTGGGATATGGACAGAAATCGCTGGGATGCACCCGGTTTAGGCAACCAATACGAAAGCATCCGCCACGATCAAGAACGGCGCTATCAGCAAATTAAACTGGCTTTGGAAGAAGGGAATTAGGAGTTGGGAGTTGGGGAAAAAGAGACAAGAAAGCTTGATAAGTATCAACTCAGCACTCTCTTTCCCCACTCAGCACTCAATTATTGGGTAAAACTGGTAAAACACGCCATCATTAATTCGCGGTTTAGAGAGCTATATTTAGATTGTCCCTCTTTGCGAGTTTGGACTAATCCAGCTTCAACTAAAACTTTGACATGATGGCAAAGGAGAGCCAAACTAATCTCTAGCTGATGGGCAATCTCAGAACTGCTTAACTCTTCTTTTTCTGCCAAAAGTTCCACAATTTTGAGGCGCGTTGGATCGGATAGTGCGGCAAAGATTTTTGCCCGCTGTTCGGTGTCACTGGAGTTCATAAGCTTTCAATGAAATGGCTTCTTAAATTTGGAATTGAACGATTTTCAGAAGGTAAATTAGGTATCTCCTTCTCCAGAGAGAACAGAAACCCCCTGCCCTACTTATATCCTAAGTGGAAGCGAGCTTTAGTGAAATAGTTAAATAACCACTTGACTAAACAGGCGGACTCATTTAAGCTTTTAATTAAATAGTTTTTTAACTATTTAACCTGCTTCCCATTCTATCGCTCAGACACTCCAACCATGAATACTCCCATTCCCCTCCTCCAACCCTATAAACTAGGAGCCTTAGAACTCCCGAACCGGATCGTCATGGCTCCCCTAACGCGCAACCGAGCCTTACCCGGAAACATCCCCGGCCCTTTAAATGCAGAATACTACGTCCAACGCGCCTCAGCGGGTTTAATTATTTCCGAAGCCACCCAAGTTTCTCCTCAAGGATTGGGTTATCCCAACACGCCAGGGATTTACTCTCCCGAACAAGTGGAAGGCTGGAAACTGGTTACAGACGCCGTACATCGTCACGGAGGGCGGATTTTCCTGCAACTGTGGCACGTCGGGCGAATTTCGCATCCCTCCCTTCAGCCGAACGGCGAATTACCCGTAGCGCCTTCTGCGATCGCACCCAAAGGCGAGGCCTCAACCTTCAGCGGACCGCAACCCTTCGTCACTCCCCGCGCCTTAGAACTTGACGAAATCCCCCAAATTATCGAACAATACCGCAAAGGAGCCGAAAACGCCCTCGCCGCCGGATTTGATGGCGTAGAAATCCACAGCGCCAACGGCTACCTCCTCGATCAATTCCTGCAAGATAACGCCAACCATCGTACCGACGAGTATGGCGGATCGATAGAAAATCGCGCCCGCTTGCTTCTCGAAGTCACCGAAGCCGTTACAAAAGTTTGGGGAAGCGATCGCGTCGGCATTCGTCTTTCTCCTAGCGGCGAATTTAACGACATGAACGACTCCAACCGCGAAGCCACCTTTAGCTACGTCGTCAAAGCCTTAAACCGCTTCAACCTCGCCTATCTCCACCTCGTAGAACCCAGAGTTGCCGGAAACGAAACCGCAGAAGGCGATGTCGGCGGCTTCCCCAGCAGCTTCTTCCGTCCCTTATACAACAACACCATCATCTCCGCAGGCGGTCACGATCGCGAAACCGGCAACGCCACCCTAGAAGCAGGCGACGCCGACTTAATCGCCTATGGCAGATGGTTTATCTCCAACCCCGACTTACCCAAACGCTTTGAACTCAATGCACCCCTAAACCCTTACGATCGCGATACCTTCTACGGCGGAACCGAAAAAGGGTACACGGATTACCCCACCCTAGAACGCGAAACCGTCTCTCCCTAGCGGTAGCAGCGAGCAACTGTGCCAAGCAGCATCCTGAGAAAAATGGCAGGATTGGGGAAAATCGCTTGACCCAATCCGCGATCGCGTGCAGCGGTACTCCGCACTCCTAACTTCGCACAGTACAATCTTCATGGCGTTTACTGGTTGAGGAGAAGCCCTGTATGGCGATAGAAACCATCGCTGATAACGGCGCAGCGATTGAAGAAAACCTCAAACAATTTCTCTTAGTCCTGTCCGTTTCTCTCAGCGTTGCGACCTTACCGCAAGTCATTAGTTGGTTTCGCACCATTCCCTATACCTTGCTATTGGTGATTGTCGGCTTGGGATTAGCAGTTGTGGATGTGCGTCTAGTCAGCCTTTCACCCGGCTTAATTCTTTCGATCTTCCTGCCTCCTTTGCTCTTTGAGGCAGCTTGGAATCTCAAGTGGTCAAACTTAAAACGCGACCTCATCCCCATTACCCTATTTGCCGTGGTTGGCGTGATTATTTCCGTCGTGGGAGTGGCGCTGGGAATTTATCAATTTACTGAGATTTCCCTATCCGTTGCCCTCCTGATGGGAGCCATTCTTTCAGCTACCGATCCGGTATCCGTTGTTGCTCTGCTTCGGGAACTGGGCGCACCTAAACGGATTAGCAACCTGATGGAAGGGGAAAGTCTGTTTAATGATGGGGTAGCGGTTGTTGCGTTTAGCTTGCTAGTTGGGATTCCCTTGGGGTTAGAGGAATTTAACCTGCAAGTCAGTATTCTTCGCTTTTTTATCTTTGTAGGGGTTGGCTTAGGCGTTGGGGGACTAATTGGGTTTGGGATTTCTTATCTCACCCAACGCTTCGATCTTCCCCTTGTTGAGCAATCCCTAACCCTGATTTCCGCCTATGGTGCCTATATCATTACCGAGGAATTTGGCGGATCGGGAGTGATTGGGGTTGTTACCTGCGGTCTAATTTTAGGGAACTTTGGCTCGCGCATTGGCATGAATCCGCGCACGCGAGTTGTGGTGAGCGAGTTTTGGGAATTCCTGGCGTTTTTTGTCAACTCTATTGTGTTCTTGTTGATTGGCGACCAAATTCGCTTTGCCAGTTTGGGTGAAAATTTAGATACAATCGCGATTACGATCGTAGCGATGATTATTACGAGAGCGATCGCCATTTATAGCTTAGCCTTATTCAGCAACAGCATTGCTCAATCCAATATTGGTCTGCGCGAACAAACGGTTCTTTGGTGGGGAGGTTTGCGCGGTTCGGTATCGATTGCCCTTGCCTTAAGCGTTCCCATCAGCCTGGATGGTCGAGAAGAAATTATTGCCACTGTCTTCGGTGTCGTTCTCTTCACGCTCTTAGTCCAAGGGCTAACCACCAAACCCCTACTCGAATTCCTCAAACTGCTGGGCGACGAACCGCAACGCCGACGCTATATTGAATCTATCGCCCGTCGCGTTGCCCTCAACCGCGTTCTGGAGCATCTCCAAACCCAAAGCCGTCCGGAAATTGAACCCGAATTCTATCGCTATCAAACAGCGTTGGTGCAAGGACAACTCAAAGACTTAGAACAAGAAATTAGCGAACTTCGCCAACAGCACCCAGAAACTCGCGAATATGCGATTGAACAATTGCGGGAAGAGTTGCTCGCCATTGAAGCAGACACCTATGCTGAATTTGTCCGCGCCGGACAACTCAATAACGAGCTATCGCCTTTCCTGCAAGAGGTACTTCACGATGGTGCTGAAAAAGTCGATTAGATACGCCCGTCGTCTGATTCGACCAATATCAGATGTCTCGCAGGAGGAATTCCTGGCGTTACACAACTCCCTCAAAAAAGAGGCAGCCCCCAGTCATAACTATCTGGTTCTGATTATCAGTTCCTGCTTGATTGCCACCTTTGGCTTAATTAACAATAGTGCGGCGGTTATTATTGGGGCGATGGTGATTGCCCCTTTAATGTTACCGTTACGGGCCATTGCCTTTGCTGCGTTAGAAGGGGATTTCCTGCTGTTTCGCAAGGGCTTTGTTTCGGCGCTCGTGGGAACTGTCATTGCGATTTTGCTATCGGGAACGGTGGGCTTGTTGGTGGGGATTCCTGAATTTGGTTCGGAAGTCCTGTCGCGCACTCAACCCACCTTAGTTGATTTGGGCATTGCGGTGGCGGCGGGGGGTGTCAGCGGTTTTGCCAAGCTGCGCCCTGAGATTAATGATGCTGTAGCTGGAACTGCGATCTCCGTTGCCCTCATGCCTCCGATTTGCGTTGTGGGATTAACCCTTTCTCAAAGCAGTTGGGCGTTTGGTTCGGGGGCGTTTCTGCTCTATCTCACCAACCTTTTGGGCATTGTTTTGGCTTGTATGCTGGTTTTTATTCTGGCTGGCTATAGCAAAGCGAGTCATGCGCTAGGCTTAACCTTGGGATTAACAGCGATGCTGCTATTACCGTTGGGGGTGAGTTTCTTTAATTTGGTACGCCAAGCCCAACTGCAAGCGACGCTGAGGCGCAACCTTGTCAATCGAACCATTACCATTGGGCAACAAGTCCAGTTGGTTCGCACGGAGGTGAATTGGACAACTAACCCACCCGAAGCGCATCTGAGGATTCTGACGGAAAAACCCATCACCCCCAGACAGGTGCGCCTCGTGGAGGAGTTCATTGCTAGGGAAATGGGTCAATCGTTTACATTGGTGATTCAAGTCAGTCAAGTAGAATATGTCCGGGGAAGCGATGAAACTCCTACAGAAGCCAATCCTTAAGGTGTTGTTGAGAAAACGCTCGTTCTGGAAGACGATTTTTGGCTTGGGCTTTTGCCTATTGTGGTTGATTCCTGCGTATGTAGGTGCGGATGCAACGGAACCCCCGATGGGATTTTCTGGGGATAGGCTGCACATTATCCAGCGCTTGGTACAAGCGGATGTGGTTTATTTAGGAGAAATACACAATCGCCCGGAGGATGGGCAGGCGCAGTTGGAGATTATTCAAGCGTTAGCTCAAAAGGGCAAGGTGGCGATCGCAATGGAGATGTTTCAGCGCCCTTACCAAGCGGCGATTGATGCCTATCTCCAGGGTGAAATTAGCGAAACTCAGCTTTTAGAACAAACAGAATACGAGCAACGCTGGCGCTTTCCGTGGG
>JAAHGE010000377.1 GCA_010672635.1 Desertifilum sp. SIO1I2
TCTACGAGCAACTCCTTGATGCCTTCCATAACAGTAAGGGAACCTGTTGCATAAACCACTAAAATTAGATTGAAGGAAACGAGGGCCGCCGCATCGTTGAAGAGCGTTTCTCCTTCGACAATGGCGGAGAGTCGGGAAGGTACCTGGATTTCTTTAAAGACGGCAATCATAGAAACCGTATCTGTATTTGCCAGAATCACGCCGAACAATAATGCGGGAATCCAGTCTATTCCCAGTCCGAATTTAACCAAAACTGCAATAATTGCTGACGAAAAAAGCGAACCGGGTCCGGCTAAAAGCGCTACTGGCTTAAGGGTACTGCGGAGACGACTGATGTGTGTATTGATTGCTGCTTCAAAAATCAGGATTGGCAGAAAAAGATTTAAAACGAGAGAGGGTTCTAAACCAATTCGATGCGACAAGACATCCGTAATCGGTAAGCCAGCCAGCACTAAACCCGCAACATAGGGAATTCTCAGCCGCTGAGTGACAAGGGCAACCCCCGTCGCAATCATGAGCAGAATGATTAAAATAATTACCAGTTCAGGAATGCTTCCTGGGGTCTGGGTCTCTAGAGCAGGATTATTGCCCAAAGGAGTTTGTTGAGCTAAAGTCCACTCCATGACCGATATTCCTCCCATAAACTCGCTTTCCCTCAAGGAATCAACAAACTACTACCGTTTGAGTCTACAGGAGAGAGTTTGCAAATCTGTATCAATGCCAATGAAGCTAAAGCAGCATTTCTGGGTCTATTGGGCGATCGCTGCGATCGTTCTCACCGCCTGTTCAGTCCCAACAACCTCATCCGGTCTACAGTCTAGCTTAGAGCGCAACACCTCGTTAAGGGCAGTCGCGTTAGATCCAACGAAAGTGGTGATGGGACAAACTGTATACGTGCCCGTTTACTCTCACATCTATCACTACAGCAACCAGAAGCATATAATCAATTTGTCAGCTACGCTCAGTATTCGCAATACGGATTTGACGAATTCGATTATTATCACTTCCGTGCGGTACTACGACACCAATGGGCAACTGATTCGCCAAGATGTTGAGAGTCCAGTGGAACTCCAACCGCTTGCTTCTGCGGACTTCTTCATTGCAACAGACGATACAAGTGGCGGATCGGGTGCAAACTTTATTGTGGAGTGGGTTGCACAGCAAACGGTTTATGAGCCGGTCATTGAAGCCGTTATGATTAGCACATCTTCTGCTCAAGGCATTTCATTTGTTAGCCCTGCTAAAGTTCTCAAGCAATACAGAATGCAAAAATCGCCAGAACTACAGCAGCAAACATCGCGGGTATCCAAGGCAGTCCTAAGCCAAATTTGAGGATAATGGCGGTGATGCCTGATATCGCAGCAGAATTAGTCAAGCTGTCCTGAGAGAAAAGTGGGTAAAACCGGCGGGGGAACTCAGCCTAGGTTGTCAGCAAAAACTGACACAATTTACCCGGATTCCAGGTGTCAAAGATAAAATATTTTACTTGCCTTTACTCAACTGTCATCTTTATTCAAACCTCTAGCAATTTAGCGAGGATATGCGAGTGAGTCCAGAAATGGTTGTTCAAACCCTACCTAATTTTCCAGTATCGGCGTCTGAAGGCTTTGACAACAGCGAGTTCGATCGCTATGTGATGTCTACCTATGCCCGCTTTCCCATTGCGCTAGAGCGGGGCGAAGGGTGTAAAGTTTGGGATACCCAAGGAAATGAGTATTTAGATTTTGTAGCAGGGATTGCTACTTGTACGCTAGGTCATGCTCATCCGGTGTTGGTGGAAACGGTGAGCCAGCAAATCCAAAAGTTACACCATGTTTCTAATCTGTATTACATTCCAGAGCAAGGGCAACTCGCCCAGTGGCTGGTTGAGCATTCCTGTGCCGATCGCGCTTTTTTCTGTAACTCTGGGGCAGAAGCCAATGAGGGGGCGATTAAATTAGCCCGGAAATACGCCCATACGGTCTTGAATGTGTCGGAACCGGTAATTTTGACGGCGAAAGCCAGTTTTCACGGTCGGACGCTAGCGACGATTACAGCCACGGGTCAGCCGAAGTATCAAAAGAACTTTGACCCGTTGATGCCGGGGTTTGAGTATGTTCCTTATAACGATATTGAGGCGATCGAAATTGCGATCGCCGCTTTAGACAATGGCAAGCGGCGCGTGGTGGCGATTATGCTGGAAGCGCTGCAAGGAGAAGGCGGGGTTCGCCCTGGCGAGTTGGACTATTTCTTGCGGGTGCGCCAGTTGTGCGATGAGAAGGGGATTCTTTTAATTCTCGATGAAGTGCAGGTCGGCGTAGGTCGGACTGGCAAGTTTTGGGGTTATGAGAATTTGGGAATTGAGCCGGATATTTTTACCTCAGCCAAGGGGTTAGCCGGGGGAATTCCGATCGGGGCGATGATGTGTAAGGCGTTCTGCGATGTTTTCTCTCCCGGCGATCATGCCAGTACCTTTGGGGGGAACCCGTTTGCTTGTGCGGCGGCTTTAGCGGTGTGTCAGACCCTGGAAACCGAGCATTTGCTGCATAATGTCCAAGAACGGGGCGAACAGTTACGCAAGGGCCTCAGAGCGATCGCTTCTGCGTTTCCCCAGGTGGTGAAGGAGGTTCGCGGCTGGGGGTTAATTAATGGTTTGGAATTACAGCCCGAAGTCTCTTTGACTTCCGCCGATGTGGTGAAAGCGGCGATCGCAGAAGGCGTTTTGCTGGTTCCCGCTGGCCCCAAGGTGGTGCGGTTTGTGCCGCCGCTGATTGTTTCTGCCTCGGAAGTGGAAACGGCGATCGCGGCCGTCAAAAAGGCGATCGCTCAATTTAACCCTTAAGAGAAGCCAATCTCTAGCATCAATCGCAAGCCGGGTTAAGATAACCCGGTTTTTTTAGCTTTAAAGACAACAAATCAGTTTTGTCAATAACAGTTTTACAACTATTTATAAATTGTCTTGTTTCTCTACTTTTACTAAAAATAGAGAAACCTTTATAATATTTTAAAAAATGTTCAGCGTTTTTAATCATGACTTATAGCTCGAATGGCAAAGCTAGCAGTAGCCGACGTAGAAGGAATACGAAAGCAACGCCAGACGACACTGCAACAATCTCTACTCCTAATGAGGCCTCTAAAATGAGCAATGATAACGGCGTTCCGACCTTATCTGTTAACGCATCCGAACAACCCAAAGAAGAAGCCAAAAGCGCACCCGTCGAGAAGCCTGCTACCAAAAGCACGACCCCAGAACCCAAAGCCCCCAAAAACGAGCCTGTGGCTCTCGACATCATGAAAAGCGCTCCCGCCCCCCTCCCCTTACCGAACAATCGTCCCATCGAGCCAAGTCATTTAACCGTAGTTGCCCCCCTAACTCTCGCTGGGAATCGCCCGGTGATGGGTAGCGACGTGCAGGTGACTCATACCTTTATGGCTTCTGGCAACCGTCCCATCGCCTCTAGCCAACTGCACGTTGACAGTACAATTTCCATCATGGGCAACCGCCCCATCGCTTCAAATCACATAGACGACAGCAATCAATTGATGGGTTATTTAGATTAATCCCTATTCAGATAGAGGCTAACAGCAGGCAAATTTGATATTTCTAAAAATAGGGCTTGCTGAATCTAAGAGCAGGGGAGGGACTCTACGGTTCCTTCCCTATTTTTTTACCCCTTCAGTACCCCCTCTATCTTGAGACAGAGATCCCCAGTTTAAGCGTTAATCATTCCCCAGGCAGACGGAAATACCACTCAATTTCGTTAAGTTAGAAACATAATCGAGAGACAATTCATAGTATTTGGATTAGCTCTTGAGCAAGTTAAGCATAAAGTAAAATTTGGGAGAAATAAACATGGCATTAGAAGATAGAGCTGAAGCAACAGCTAAGAATATTGAAGGGAAAGCACAAGAAGCATGGAGCGAAGTGAGTGGCGATCCTAAAGATAAAGCTGAAGGGAAAGCCAAGCAAGTTGACGCCCAAGCCAAACACGCCAAAGAAGATGTTAAGGATAACTTAAAAGATCGGGTCGATCGAGCCTAAATCCTCTTATCCTAGAGGTCTAGGGGGTGTATATCCCCTAGACCCTTTTTAATCTGTATTGAATGGACTGGCAACAAAATAAATTGTATTGAACCCTGGGAGGAACAGGTGAAGGTTATCCAAAAATATCGTCAAGGGCTAATTGCTCTTGCATTAACTTTAGTAATGTTCGTGGCAACGGCTTGCGGCACGGCCTCCAACACCGCAACCAATCCCCAACTTCCTGCCGCCAATCAGACAACCGGACAATATCAGCAACTAGAACGGGGAGATACCCCTGCGGGTCAAAATTTTGGCGACTGGGTAGTGAGATCTGCCGGAGGGCTAATTAGCGATGCTTACGTTCGCGATAATGATAAGTTAGGGGTCGTCATTACCAGTCAAGTTCGCCCCAACGAAGTTCGACCTTTAGCGCGTTCCTTAGTTGAGGGATTCCGCAAGAACTTCACGGGTCGAGATTTGGCTGTTTTGATGTATGCACCGGATAAAAAACTAATTTTGACAGCAAATTACGATCACAGAACTAATCAGATTGAGTATCAATAGTCGGATCATAAATTGGAGATCAAATTCCATGACTAGCTCAGAACAATATAAACGCCAAATTATGCAAGATTTGGCTCAAGGTAATGTAGATAACCTGGGTGAAGCGCCAGCCGCCCCCGGAAAAGAATACGAAAACTTTGATGATTTTGCCCGTCGTTCTACCCGCGACGAACGCCGCCAACTTTTCGATCGCTCTTTGCAACATAATTCAATTCCGCCTAGCCAGTTAGAACCGGAATTGAAAAAGGCGATTGAGCAAATTAAGCCTAACGAACGCGATGATGTAGCGCGGGAAATGTTTAAGCAGTTGAGCAAACGCGGTTTAAGCGATCGCCAACTCGAACAACAACTTGGACTTTCGACTCATAACCCCAACCGCATGAGTGCAGATGATGTCACCAAACTCGCGGCATTTACATACCACTCTCACCCCGATATCTTCCGCGATGTCTTAGCCGATCAACCCGCAATTCTCAAATTCCTAAGCAACCCCCTAGTTGCTGCGGTACTGGGTATTGTTGCAGCTAAATGGTTAGGCGGACGCAAATAATTTAAGTTTCCAAACGAACCGTACACCCTCGACTGGGAGCGTTGCAATAACGCTCCTTTTTTTAGTGCTTCGTGATGAGTGCTGAGTGCTGAGTGAGAAAGAAGGGAGTTGGGAGTTGGGAAGAAGAGGATGGGGGGATGGGGAGATGGGGGGGAAACTTCAGACTCAACACTCTGTTGAGACTCAGCACTTAGAGAAGCACTCAGCACACCGCTACACGGAAGTAAGGATCTACACAACTAGG
>JAAHGE010000378.1 GCA_010672635.1 Desertifilum sp. SIO1I2
TCGAACATACAGCAAACCTGCCCAATTTCTCTAAAACACAAGAATCTTTACAGTTATTCGGTTTAGTTTGATGTTTTTACTCCTACATAGCTTAATTCAAGCCATTCAACCTTTCCTAGTGCCGCTGTGCTTTATTTTTGCCTGGACGCTGATCGGATTAATAGCCTGGAGTCTGTGGTCTGCCATCCAAGACGGGGTAGCAAAAGCCAAACAGATGCATCAAATTCCCTGTACCGGTTGCCAATTTTTTACCAATGACTACCGGCTGAAGTGTACGGTACATCCCGATATTGCCAATTCAGAGCAAGCGATTAATTGCAACGATTTCGCCGCCGCCAACAATCCGTTAAATGTCCATTAATTCACCCAACCCTATGCTTATTCGCAAATTGAATGAATGCGAGGAATTTATCGCCGGAGATGGAACAAAACTCAGGGAGTTGTTACATCCAGATAAACAGCCGTTGGAACTGCGCTACAGTTTAGCTCATGCGATTGTTCCGGTTGGACAGACCTCGATTTTGCACTCGCTAACCACCTCTGAGGTGTATTACATCCTGAGTGGAGAAGGCGAAATGCATATTGACGAGGAAGTGCAACGGGTAGAACCGGGAGATGCCATTTATATTCCGCCAAATGCCAAGCAGTTTATTCACAATTGCGGCCAAGAACCTCTAGTGTTTATTTGTATGGTCGATCCGGCTTGGCGCAAGGAAGATGAAACAATTTATGCCGGATCGTAGCCGGAGTCGAGAGGGCGATCGCCTTCGGTCTTCTGTTTTAGAATGCAAAAGAGGATCGGCATTCCCATTTTCCAAACTTCATGATTGAGACCGTACAAACTCAGCTTTATGACCTGCAACAGTTCGCGAACCACCTCGTCGCTAACCAACTCACCCATATCAACGCCATTAGCATTGGCGCGATCTTTCTAGCAGGATTGTTGACTAGCCTCACCCCCTGTATGCTGTCCATGCTGCCGATTACCATTGGCTATATTGGCGGTTACGAGGCACAAACCCGGCTGCAAGCGGCGGCTCAATCCACTTGGTTTGCTTTGGGATTGGCAACAACCCTCGCTGGATTGGGGATTCTGGCTGCTGTCGTCGGGAAAGTTTACGGACAAATTGGCATTGGCTTGCCGATCGTCGTCAGCGCGATCGCAATTATTATGGGCTTAAATCTCCTAGAAGCCCTACCCTTGCAACTGCCTTCTTGGGGAAGTATGGACTGGATCTCAAAACAATGGCCCAATGGGGTGAGATCCTACCTGATTGGTTTAACCTTCGGCTTAGTCGCTTCCCCTTGCAGCACTCCGGTTTTAGCCTCCCTGCTAGCGTGGATTTCCACCACCAAAGACCCGCTGCTAGGAAGTGTCTTACTGTTATCCTATACAGCAGGTTATGTCTCGCCCTTAATTTTGGCTGGAACCTTCACCGCCTCAATCAAAAAAATCCTAGAACTGCGTCAATGGTCAAGCTGGATTACTCCAGTCAGTGGTGCATTATTAGTTGCATTTGGGGTTTTCTCCCTGCTGTTTCGTCTGATTCCTGCTGTTTGACACCCGCTTGGGTGATGGTTTGTATTCTGGCAATCCAATGACTTCTAATCGCCTATTTTTGTCTAAATTATCGAGCTTGTGGACGGTTCCACAGGGTTATTTCAAAAAAGAGTTATTACCCGTTTTAGCAGATTTGCGCTTGGCCATTATCTTGCTGTTGGCGATCGCGCTGTTCAGCATTTCTGGTACGGTCATCGAACAAGGGCAATCCCTCGCCTTTTATCAAGCGAACTATCCCGAAGATCCGGCCCTATTTGGCTTTCTCAGTTGGAAAGTCCTCTTAACCCTAGGCCTAGACCATGTATATCGAACCTGGTGGTTTCTGGCGCTATTAATCTTATTTGGCTCCAGCTTAACGGCTTGCACCTTTACCCGCCAATTCCCCGCCCTGAAAGCGGCCCGACGCTGGCAATTTTACAAACAGCCGCGACAATTTGAGAAACTCGCCCTCAGTACAGAACTGGCATCTGGTTCTCCCGACTCCTTAGAAGCCATTTTGCAAAACTACCGCTATCGCGTATTTCGCGAAGGCGATACCCTCTACGCCCGCAAAGGGATTGCAGGACGGATTGGCCCGATTATTGTTCACGCCAGTATGCTGCTGATTTTGGCGGGTTCGATTATCGGTGCAATGACGGGTTTTGTGGCTCAAGAAATGATTCCTAGCGGGGAAACCTTCCAAATTCGCAATATCCTTGATGCGGGCCCCTACGCCGCCTCGCAAGTTCCCAAAGATTGGTCGGTGAAAGTAAACCGCTTTTGGATTGACTATACGCCCAACGGAACCATTGACCAGTTTTACTCCGATTTATCAGTTTTGGACAAAGACGGAAACGAGGTCAAGCGCAAAACTATTCATGTGAACGAACCCCTGCGCTATCAGGGCGTCACTTTATATCAAGCCGACTGGGGATTAGCGGCAGTGCGGGTGCAACTGAATAATAGCCCGATTTTTCAACTGCCGATGGGTCAGTTGGATACCCAGGGAAAAGGCCGCCTTTGGGGGACTTGGATTCCCACAAAGCCAGATTTGAGTGCGGGGGTATCGCTGATTGCCAAAGATTTACAAGGAATGCTGTTAATTTATGATGCGCGGGGTCAACTGATTTCTACCCTCCGCGAGGGGATGGGATTAGAGGTGAATGACGTGACGCTGAAAATCCGCGAAGTCATTGGCAGTACGGGATTGCAAATTAAAGCCGATCCGGGGATTCCGGTGGTTTATGCGGGGTTTGGGTTGTTGATGGTGGGGGTGGTGATGAGTTATCTGTCTCACTCTCAAATTTGGGCGTTGCAAGTGGGCGATCGCTTTTATGTGGGAGGACGAACAAATCGCGCCCAGGTGGTGTTTGAGCGAGAATTGATGAGCGTTTTGGAGCAGTTAGAGAGATCGCCTCATTCAGCGAATTGATAAGCTGGAGAGAGTGTTGTTATTCATTCAGGTGCAAGCGATCGTTAAGTCTAGGTAATGAGAGAACCTGATAGAGCGATCGCGCCACCTCTTGTATTTAGTGATTTCCCTCTACAACACACCCTCTGTGTCGTTTATATTTTGTTTAACTTCAGTCCCGTGTTCTGGCTAGCTTCCCCTCAGTCCGCTAGATACCTCTAATTTTCCTTTGTAGGAGCAATCATGATGATCGATTTTCCGGGCTACCAGATTCTAGCGAAAATTTATGAAAGCTCTAATTCGTTAGTTTATCGCGGTTATCGCGAGTCGGACAATCTCCCCGTGATTCTCAAGATTCTCCACGAGGACTATCCACCTCCAGAAAAGTTGACTCGCTACAAGCAAGAATTTGAAATTACTCGCAGTCTTAATCTTCCTGGCGTGGTAAAAGCTTACAGCTTACAAAACTACCAAAATACACTCGCCATGATCCTAGAAGACTTCGGGGGAGAATCGCTGAGGATTTTAATGTCCTCGCAAAAGTTTACGTTTTTAGGGTTTCTTACCCTAGCCATTAAAATTACTGAAAGCTTAGGCGAACTGCATAGCGCTAACGTTATTCATAAAGATATTAATCCGTCCAATGTCGTTGTTAACCCCTTAACCGGACAAGTTAAGCTGATTGATTTTAGTATTTCTAGCATTTTGACGCGAGAAACTCCCACTTTAACTAATCCTTCGGTTTTAGAAGGGACGCTGGCGTATATGTCTCCCGAACAAACGGGAAGAATGAATCGGACTCTGGACTATCGCACGGATTTCTATTCGCTAGGGGTGACGTTTTATGAAATCTTAACCCACCAACTCCCGTTTACTGCAACCGATCCAATGGAATTAGTCCATTGTCATATTGCCAAACAGTCGGTTTCCCCGCATTTAGTCAACCCGGAGGTTCCGAAAGCAATTTCTGAAATTGTGATGAAGTTGTTGGCTAAAGCAGCCGAAGACCGATATCAGAGTGCCTATGGATTGAAAGCGGATTTAGAAACTTGTCTCAATCAACTGCAAGTTACAGGTTATATTGCGGATTTCGCTTTAGGCAGTCAAGATATTGCCGATAAATTTCAAATTCCCCAAAAACTTTACGGTCGCGATCGCGAAGTCGAAACCCTTTTAGAAGCCTTTGAGCGGGTTAGCCAAGGGTCAATAGAGATTATGCTAGTAGGGGGGTACTCTGGGGTCGGGAAATCCGCTTTAGTTCAAGAAATTTACAAGCCCATTACTCGCAAATATGGTTATTTTGTGAGTGGAAAGTTCGATCAACTGCAACGTAGCATTCCTTATTCAGCAATGGTTAGCGCCTTCTCAGAATTGGTGCGCTTGTTGCTAACCGAAACCGAAGTGCAGCTAGAGGCTTGGCGGCAAAAACTGACTCATGCCCTCGGTCCAAATGGGCAAATTATTATTGATGTTATTCCCGAAGTTGAGTGGATTATTGGCCCTCAGTCGCCCGTTGCAGAACTAGGGCCTACGGAAACGCAAAATCGCTTTAATCAAGTTTTTCAAAATTTTATTCGCGTTTTTTGTCAACCGGAACATCCCCTGGCTATCTTTTTAGACGATCTTCAGTGGGCTGATTCTGCAACTTTGAAGTTAATTGATTTAATTTTCACTGATACCCAGATTAAGCATTTGTTTCTAATTGGAGCTTATCGCGATAACGAGGTGAGTTCAACGCACCCCTTAACGATCGCCATTGATTCATTAATACAGGAAAATGTTACGGTTAATTGGATTAATTTAGTTCCTTTAAAGCTAGAACAAGTGACGCAATTGATCGCAGATACCCTCCATAGCGATCGCGAAGGCATTAAACCCCTAGCTGAGTTAACTCTTCGCAAGACAGAGGGGAATCCGTTTTTTGTCAATGAGTTCTTAAAAACACTTTACCAAGAAAATTTATTAACCTTTGCAACCCCCCAGTCAGGGGGAATTGGTCGATGGCGGTGGGACATTGCTCAAATTGAGGCGATCGCCATTACCGATAATGTCGTTGACTTAATGATTCGCAAACTCCGCAAACTACCAGAAGCAACGCAACAAGTGCTGCGTTTAGTTGCCTGTTTGGGGAATCAATTTGATTTAAACACGCTCTCCTTAATTTACGAAAAAGAATCTTTTGAAACCTTTCAAGACCTGTTACCCGCGATTCAAATTGGCTTAATTCAAGCCACTTCAGAATTAGAAGCAACAGAAGCTGAAGCTATTAATTCTCCTTTATTTCGCGCTCTACATGTTCGGCGAGCTGAAGAAACTCGAGCAAAAGTGGAATGCCGCCGAGCATCGCCATGCCGAATACTGCCGCCACGAACATCCGGTGAATTTCAACCTCGGCAAGATCCAGGG
>JAAHGE010000379.1 GCA_010672635.1 Desertifilum sp. SIO1I2
TTGACTTAGAGCTTGTTACAACCGATTTAATTCAACTCTTTAAATCGATGAAAACGGGTGCTAGTCGCATTCATACAGTGATGTCTGCTTTGAAAAATTTTACTCACTTAGATGAATCGGGATTTAAAGAAGTTGATATTCAGAAAAATATTGAAGCGGTTCTAGCATTGTTGCGCTATCGTCTCAGCGCTAGAAGCGATGATTTACAGATTCAAGTCCAAACAGATTATAGAAATTTACCGCTAATCTATGGTTACGCCGAGCAAATTAATCAGGTGCTATTTAATTTGATTCTGAATGCGATTGAAGCGATTGAATGCAAATACAATCATTGGAATCGCCATTCTTTTCAACCTCAAATTAAGATTTGGACGGAAATTCGAGACAATCAATCGATTGCGATTGGGATTCAGGATAATGGAATTGGCATATCTTTAGAAAGTCAAGCGCGTTTGTTTGAACCTTTTTTTACAACAAAACCCGCAGGTCAAGGTTTGGGGTTGGGTTTAGTCACCAGTCAGCGAATCATTGAAGAAATGCATAACGGTCGGTTGAGTTATGTTTCCTCAACAGAAAAAGGAACCCAATGGATCGTCGAACTTCCCCTATTCAAACAAAGCTCTCCAAGTGGAAGGGCCGACAATACCATCAACTTCTAAACCGTAACTTTCTTGAGCGGCAAAGACAGCAGCTTCTGTGGTTGAACCAAAATCTCCGTCAATTTCTCCCCAATAAAAGCCTGCTTCTTGCAAGCGAATTTGCAGCCGTTCCACAGCTTCACTACTCATTCCCCGTCTGAGGATCGGAAATTCTTCAGTAGCAGGTGGAATGTAAACGGGGTTGGGGGTAACGGGTGCAGGAGCAACTCCTGTGGCGGCGAAGGTGACGGGCGGAAATAAACGAAACCAGGTATTGGGGCCTACCACACTATCCGCTTCTATACCAGCAGCTTGTTGAAAGCGAGAAACCGCGATCGCAGTCGCTTCGGCAAACAAGCCATCAACCGGGCCGCTATAATACCCTAGAAGCTTGAGGGCAGCTTGCAGTTCTGAAACCACAGAACCTTGAGCGCCTAAACTCAGCGTTGGACGAGTCAGCGCCTCGGCTTGGGGAGGAGAAAGCAGCGTTTGACCATGAGCCGGAGCCAGGATGCTAAAACTTCCGACTAAGACAGCGCTAGCAATAGAAACGTACAAACTTCGCATGACGTTGACTCCAACTGTGGATCTCGATCGAGCGTTTTTCCCGTTAGTCTAGCAAGCCGATCGATACGGATGCTTGTAGGATGGAGACAATCAAGTTGGTTGATGCATCAGATGTTACGGGAGGGCAATAGAACGCCTCGCGGCTAGTTGCGAGGACGTTAACCATTATGCGTTATTCACTCCTTAGTCGCTTTCAAGGTACTTTTTGCGGTTCGGTGTTGGGCGAATTATGGGGGCTAAATTTGCCAGAACTCTCCAGGGGTCAGTTTCCCTCTGCATTGACCTCCGGGGGGTGGTATGATTTTGCGATCGCCAGCACTCACAATCTGCTCAAGGCGAATTTAACCGAACGGGTGGCAACGTCCCCGTCTCCGGCTGCCCTCGGCGCGATCGTACCCATTGCCTGCTTTTATCATGAAAATCGGCTGTTATTGCAGCAACAACTCGCTTCCCTGGGTCAAAGCTACGCCTTTACCCCTGAAGTTCAGCTTAACGCCGTCATTTTAAGTCAAATTTTGGCTTTAATTTTCAAAGAACAATTGCTCGTTCCCTTGAACGTCTTACCTCACCTCATCGAGCAATTCAACTCCGAGCTAGAGCATTTAGACTCAAAAGAACTGTTACCCCAACTGCACCATCTCCAAACCTTACTCGAACAAGGGGCAACTCTAGAAGCGGTAGAAAGCCAACTGAACCACTCTTGTGCGGCCACCCTGTCTATGTTGCGGGCATTGTATTGTTTTTTAAGTACGCCGGAAGATTTTCGCCTAGTGGTATTGCGTTCAGCCCGAACCTCAAAAACGCCGCAACTAACCAGCGCGATCGCCGGGATGCTAGCAGGAGCCTACAATAGTTTTTCAGGAATTCCCCTATCCTGGCGTCTGGGTTGGCACAAGTTGAGTCAGGTTCAGGGAACTCAACCCGATCTTCACCACCTATCTCAACTGGCACATCATCTTTGGGCTGCTTGGTCAGGCTCTTACTATGCGACCGCGCCTGCCCTACAATCAAAAGACGCTCAAAATCTGGTCAGCGATCCGGTTTTTCTGAATGTCGCTCAGTTAAGCGCGATCGCCGCCCCCCAGACCCTCCGCCCGCGTTAGTTGCGCCTTCAGTCAATCTTAGGAAGCTTTGGCGAAGTGCAGCGATCGCACGTCGTTTCAAATTCAGCTCGATCCCCTATCCATCCGGAGAGAGTAGGCCAATGTTTGAGAAAACTTTAATGTAAGTAATCAAACTGTCAGCCGTAAAGTCCACTGAAAAAAGTGTCTCGGAAAAGGCGAGACCAGTCTTTGTCAACTCCCTAGGGCACTTTGAGATCTCATAACCGATTTTGTTTTCCGTCTGGGGGATAAGCGCGTGAAGAGTCAGTCTAACAGAGTAACAAATATTCTAGGGCTTGTCTTGGCTATAATCAGGGTCATGACCGTATATTTTGGTGGCCTGACGGAACAGTTCTGCTGTAGCCGCAATTAGTTGGGTGCCTCTATGAAACCAATTGAGTTGTTAGCGCGGCAGGTCGATCAGTGGTGGCGAATTTACGTCACGGAAACTCCTAGCGCGCGCAAGCGCGTCACACAAAGATCGCACCCGCCCAGATGGGCCTCAATATTACCTGGTGCTTTTGTTCAAACTGACGCAATGACGGCACAACTCAACCGAACCCGTAACAAGCGCCTCAACTACAAGGCACACCCATCTGTCTTAGTGGCGATTGCCGTTGTGTCTTTGACCAGTACAATTGGGTACCGATTTTACAACGCCCCCAAGCTGGATGTGGGCACCATTGCCCCAGAAACCCTGTTTGCGCCCGATGATGCCAGAGTTGAAGATACAAAGTCCACCGAGGAAAGGCGCAAGCAAGAACGGACTGGGGCTGTACCCGTCCTGATGCTCAATCAGGTCGTCAACCAAGAAATTTATCGAGAACTCTATAACCTGCTCTCTAGAGGCACCCAATTGCGTCTGAGCGCCGGGCCGTTTCCTTACCTAGAACCCACGACACTTTCCACCGAAATTCAACATTACCTGCGCGCTTGCGAAGAGTGGGAATGGCGGATTATTCGCCTGAGTGTCCTGCGAGAGACGCCCCAAAGACCCCTGGCTTTCAGTCGAGGTAACGAACCGACGCGTAATGGTAGCTCTGCTAACGCCCTAGCTGGCGTTAACTCTTCCGAACAGCAACGGGCGATCGCCCAATTACGCCGCCTCAAGCAGTCCGCTGGCCCCGTCGAGTTTGCCAACCTCTTGCAAAACATCGAGCAAGCTCGCTTCGCCTATCAAAATGCTATGGCGAACCTAGAACGACAAGTCGCACCCAATAGCCGGAAACTGTACAAAGTCACGTTATTTGAACTCACTGATGCTGAATGGGAGGCCACCCAACAGGGCATTAAAGACACCACCGCCCGCATTCTCGCTCAAGGTGTACCTAGGGGACTGCCCCTCAATATCCTGCGAAACGCCATCAGCTTGCAGGTCAATGGTTCGGTTCCCTTAAAAGCGGAGCCTGTGGCTATTGAGGTTCTCTCCTCAACGCTCAAACCGAATCTGACTGAAGACGCCGAACAGACGCGCCTGCGAGCCGAGCAAGCCGCTAGGGAAGTCGATCCGGTGATTATTCAGATTGCCAAAAATGAGGTGATTGTAGAGGCAGGACAAAGCATTTCCCAGGCAGATTTTGTCCTGATCGACTATTTTGGCTTGAGCGAACGCGGCATTAACTGGACGGGTTTAATCGGCTTTGCCGGCTTAGTGGGTAGCGCTGTCTGCATTTTCTGGTTGGTGGAAAGACGCGTCCACTCCGGAATGCGACGCCGAGATTATTTATTGGTGTTGCTGCTGACTCTGAGTGCCCCGACTTTAGTGAGCTTGGGCGTTTCCTCCACCAGCTTGCCCGCCATTGGCTTATTGATTGGTAGCTTCTATGGTTCGGCCATTGGGGTGACGGTGGTGGGTTTATTGAGTCTAGCGCTACCGATTGGCTTAGAAATTACGATTAGCGATGGGTTAGCGAGTGCGGCGGGTGGCTTGTTAGGAGGGCTAGTCGCCGGAAGATTGCGATCGCGCGAAGAAGTCGCCCTCCTCGGCGTCGGTGTCGGTTTAATCCAAGGCGCAGTGTATCTCTTGATTGCCATGATTTCGAGTTCGGCCGTAGGACTGGTTTTACCCACGGTTCTCGGTGCGGCAGCGTTACGCAGTCTCAGCGGCATTGCTTGGAGTATCGTGGCATTGGGTTTAAGCCCTTATCTGGAGCATGTTTTTGATTTACTCACCCCGGTTCGCCTCGCCGAATTAGCCAACCCCAACCGCCCGCTGTTGCAGCGCCTCGCCCTAGAAGCGCCCGGAACATTCCAACATACCCTGTTTGTTTCTACCCTAGCCGAAGCCGCCGCCAGAGAACTTAATTGCAATGTGGAGTTAGTTCGCGCCGGAACGCTGTATCACGATATTGGGAAAATGCACAATCCGCTCTTGTTTTGCGAGAACCAAATGGGAGGACCAAACAAGCACGATACTGAAATTAAAGACCCTTGGAAAAGTGCCGAAATTATTAAAAAGCACGTCAGCGAAGGTTTGGTGATGGCCCGCAAGTATCGCTTGCCCAAAGCTATTCAAGCATTTATCCCAGAACATCAAGGGACAATGCTGATTGCCTTTTTCTATCACCAAGCGCAACAGATGGCCCAAGACGATCCGAGCATTACGGTTCGCGAGTCAGATTTTCGCTACGATGGGCCGGTTCCCCAGTCGCGAGAAACGGGGATTTTAATGCTAGCCGATTCCTGCGAGGCGGCTTTGCGATCGCTCAAAGAGGCTACCTACGAGGAAGCTTTGGCAATGGTCAATAAAATCCTCAGAGCGCGTTGGCAGGATAATCAGTTAATAGATTCTGGTTTAACCCGCGAGGAAATGAATACCATCGCTGATGTGTTCGTCCGCGTTTGGCAACAATTCCACCACAAGCGAGTCGCCTATCCTAAAACTGCTCTTACTGCTAAATGAGTGCTGAGTTGAGAAGAGGGTGGGGGGATGGGGACGTGTAGATTTTTTCTGTGTCAGCCCCTTGTTTAAACCTCAGAATCTTGCTATGCATGGGGCTAGCTACGGAACTTTGCACTTTGGACTTTGTTCTTACTCAAA
>JAAHGE010000038.1 GCA_010672635.1 Desertifilum sp. SIO1I2
CCAGGTTATGCTCCTGTAGAGAGGTTTCTAACCAACTCGCCACCAGTTCGGGTTGGTGTTTGAGGGCAAAAATCCGCGTTGCATGATAGCTAATTTTTTCGCGCAGGCGATAGACCTGTTTAATCGGTACGTTCAGTTCTTGGGCGATCGCCTCTTGGGTGCGACCCTGCAAGTATAATTGCAGCCATTGGGCAGCCTGGTCGTCAAGCTGTTCTTTGAGGTAATCTTCAAACTGTTTTTGGACGGCTTGGCGCTGGCGTTGCTGTTCTTCCCAAACCTGATTTTCTTGATATTGGGCGATCGCTTGGGTATCGAGCAAACTCACCGGACTATCAGCATCATCGGGAACCAATTCTTCAGACACCAAACGCACCAAGTCTCCCGTTGGCACCTGAGTCATCCCGCCGCGTTGGGTGCGGCGCAGATAATTGACAAACCGATAGAGTAATAGGGGTTGGTTGCGAATCGGTCGCAGACAATATTCTTCGGTACTGGCGAGCATCAGTTGATTTCGCAAGCGAGGATTGGAGGTACACTGAGCAATCCAGCTCATTTGCTGCTGAAGATAGCGATCGCTTTGCAATAACTCCTGAACGACTTCTTGGAGGACATCTACTACCGAACGTTGGCGATCGCGACTGAGAGCCACCCAAGTGCGAATCTTATTGCGAATCAGAAATAGACTGGCCAAGCGCTGCATCAAGCGGCTATAGGCTTTTTCAGGAGATACCCCTAAGTAGCGCTGGCGTAAAATTCGATAGCGGTAATCCATCGCCTGTTGAGCGATCGCCAACTGTTGCGAGTCTAGGGTTTCTAGGCGGTCTCGATCTTCCCCCAAAAGCCACTCAATAATACTTTGACGAGTTTCCGAATCGCGATCGCCGCATTCTTTTTCCAGTTGCGATCGCCAGAACGACGCGAATTTGTCTACCTCACTCATGGGTTGTGAGCCTCACATCCCGATACTTTACCTTACATTCCCGCTTTGGAGTTAGCAGGCTTTGTGAAAACGAAAATCCCAAGGGGGCATTTCTCAAAACGCCCTTGAGCCAATTTCCACCCAAGCCAGATGTTCAACCCACTGCATCATGATAGTTTAGCGCGTTTGGCGCTACAGACTTGCACAAAACGCCCCAGTCCCTATTGAGAATCCTCAACTTCCTCAAGTAAAACCACAAGACGTTGAAGCGTTTGTGAAAGCTGCTTGAGTTCTTTCAAAGAAGCATCCTGACTTTCTGCTAACGTTTGAATGGCATCGCTTAAGGCAAAAATTTGATAGCCTTGCTGCTGCACGCTGATGGCGAGAGCATCAACGCGATCGGAGAGACGTTCTACCGTTTCAGTCGTCGCGATGACCGCTTCGCCCATTTTTTCAACAATTGATTCTAAACGACTAACCTTAGTTTCGACCTCCACTCGCACCAACCCTTACGTCTCAATAATGGTAGCTTGTGTACCAGCCTACACTACTCAATTGAGCAAGTGCGAGTCTTTAGAGAATGCATCAAGAGCGATCGCGCTCTTGAGCCGACACCTCCGCGCGAGGTTGAGCCGACAAGTGCTTGTAGAGCAAAAGTTTGCGAGGCTTAGAAAACAGCCAACATTCCCAACTCCAGTCAATGCGGTGCAAGCGATACCCCAAACGGTAGTAGAGGCGGCGAGCCTGATGGTTATTTTCTAAAACATGCAAATACAAATGCGGGCATCCCCAGCGCAGCGCCATCTGCTCGCACGACCGCAACAGAGCGCTTGCAATCCCTTGGCGGCGGTAAATGGCTTTGACCGCCAAATTCGAGATATAAAGCTGTTGGTGGCTTCTAGGACTTGGGGAGATCGAACGATCGGACGAGCTGAACCCACCCGGACGGAAGCGCACGCCCATTTCCACCGTTCCCGCCACCTTCAGAGGATTGCCGGAATTGCTGGTTTCAACAGCCACCAGACACACATAATGAGGCGAGGGCGATCGCACGCGGTTGCGTAAATCCTCAGAAATTCCCAGGCGCAATAAAGGATAGATATAACCCATCGGCCCAGAGCGCGAATGAAAGCTTTCCGCTAAAATTTCTGCACTTTGTTCGACATCTTCTAAACGAGAGACTCGAACGGTGTAGGGAAAATGAGTGGTACAATCGCCCTCGGAATCTGGCTCGCAATAGGTTGAATGACTGTAATCAGAATTCACAACGCTCACCACTACCCAGCATTAACGAGCCAACAGATGCGACAAACTCCTGCGCTAGTCCTGCTAGGCTGTTAGCAATGCCGTAGAGCGGGGAACACTCTATACAACCCGCATTAAAGACTATATTAGGATTGTACAAGGACAGCATCAACCCATGAAAGTGCCAACCCAACTCGCTCTACCCGCGTTCAACTGCGATCGATCCGGATAGAAAAGGTTAACCGAGGTAATGCTTCTCAGGTTATTGGCTTTGTGGCAATGGGGCGCGATTCCGCCAAGGCGGATTGCGAGAGCGGATCTCATCCCTGGCTCGACTCAAGAGCAATTTCCGAAAGCACGCTACGCGAACATCAACCGAGGATCGCGCTTTCATGTGTTTTAGGTCCAAGAACCCAACAGCAGGGGTGCATACTGGGTTGACATTTGGGCTTGATGCTACCATAGCACGTCAAACCAATTAAAACGTTTACGCCAGTCATTCCTTGCAATTAATTGGTCGATTTACAGCAATGCAACAGCCAGGGACACTCAGAGGACAATCACGGTGCAAAACAGGCGATCGCCTGAACCAGCACGCAGGGAGTCGGCGATATTTCAGTCAACGGCCCTTGCAACAGGAGAGCGGTGCATGAAATCCCCCCACAAAAGTAAGCCGAAAATATTGGTTGTCGATGACGAACCCGATAACCTCGATTTGCTGTATCGCACGTTCCGCCGCGATTATCAGGTACTCAGAGCCGAGTCCGGGCCAGTGGCGTTGGATATTTTAGCCACCGAAGGCGATGTCGCGGTGATCATCTCCGATCAGCGAATGCCGTTGATGAGCGGAACCGAGTTTCTCAGCTTAACCGCCACCCAATATCCGGAGATCATCCGGATTATCTTAACAGGCTATACCGATGTTGAGGATCTCGTAGAAGCCATTAACGCCGGTAAAGTCTTTAAGTACGTCACCAAACCCTGGGAAGAAACCGAACTGCGAGCCGTCGTGCAGCAAGGCGTCGATACTCATAACGTCCTCAAGGCACGCACCCGCGAACTGTGCCGCACCCTGCGCCAAGAATCGCTGCTCAATGCCGTCACCAACACCATCCGCAGTGCCTTAGACTACCGCCAAATCCTGCAAACCATCGTCGATACCGTCGGCCACATGTTTGAGGTGGATTTGTGCATTTTGCGCCCCTTCCAAGAGGGAGAAATGCAAAACGAGTGGTTCGTCTACGATGCGACCGAAGCCCAACTCAAAGCGCGTTCTAGCGAGGGAACCTATCGCCTAAATAGCAACGGCGAACCCCCCACTAACCCCCTGCACGCCTTTTTAGCGCAAACCGTCTGGGAAACCCAAGACATTCAAGTCATTTACGAAGTCGCCACCGACGAACGCTTCCAGAACCTCGAAAAACTCGAAAACCCCGTCGAACAACGGGTTCTCCAACAGCGCTATCTTGCCTTTGAACAAGCAAATATTTGCTCTAGCTTGGTGGTTCCCCTCATCTGCCAGCAAGAACTGATGGCCGTGCTGGCGTTGCATCAGTGCCAAGAACCCCGCTACTGGCAAGATGATGAGGTGCAACTGGTGGTGATGGTGGCCGATCAAGCCGGATTAGCCGTCTCCCAAGCCCGCGCCTACGAACAGGTGCGCGAACTTGCCAAGCGCGAAAGCTTAGTCAATACGATTACCGCCGCTATCCGTTCAAGTCTCGATCCCCAAGATATTTTTGCCGCCATTACCCAACAACTCGGACAAGCATTGCAAGTGGATGGGTGCGCTTTATCATTGTGGACGGGAGAAGACGAGTACGTCCAATGCGTGGGATTGTACGATCGCGCCTTGGGGGTACGCTCCACCGATCCCCAAGATTCCCTATCCTCGGATCTGTCGTTCTCGCCGCCCGCGATCGCAACTGATGCTCAAAACCTTCGTCCCCGTTCGGTTTCCCTCCCCCAGTCGGTTGTCCCGATTGCAGGGAATCCCGTTTTAGTGAAACTTTTAGAAACCAAACAGCACGTTGCAATCCACGACTTGCGAACCCACGAACAAGAACGCTTGCTCGATTTACCCCTGCGAGAACGCGCCAGAGCTTTGTTAGTGGTTCCTTTGCTCTCGGATGGGCAAATTATTGGCAGCATTTCTTTGCGCCAAACCCAATCTCCCCGTAAATGGACCCACGCAGAGATTGAACTGGCTCAAGCCGTCGCCGCTCAAGCTGCGATCGCCGTTCAGCAGTCTCGCCTCTACCAAAAAACTCGCCAGCAAGCCGAGCAACTGCTGGAATTAGACCGCCAAAAAACGGAATTCTTCCAAAATATCTCCCACGAATTCCGCACCCCCCTCACCCTCACCATCGGTCCGCTAGAGTCAACCGTCGCGTCGGGACAGGGCTTATCTTACGAACAAAGCGCGATCGCCCTTCGCAACCAACGTCGCCTGTTACGCCTCGTCAACCAACTACTAGACTTGCAGCGCCTAGACGCCGGACGAATGCAGCCCAGTTTTCGCCCGTGTAACCTCGGCGAGTTAGTCAACCAAATTGTAGATGCCTTTGGGTCTTATTGCGAGAAAAAAGGGATCGAACTGGTGACTCAGTTAGCGTCCGTACCGCCGATTTACCTGGATGTCGAGCGGTTTGATAAGGTGTTGTATAACCTGCTGTCCAATGCCATGAAGTTCACCAACGTGGGCGGACAGATTACGGTGATTTTGCAGAAAGCAGGGGATCATTGCCTGCTGCAAGTGCAAGATAGCGGAATTGGGATTCGCGCCGATCAGATTCCCCATCTGTTTGAGCGTTTTCGACAAGCAGAAGGCTCAGTCAATCGTTCCTACGAAGGAACGGGGTTAGGATTGGCCCTTGTCCGCGAACTGGTGGAACTGCACGGCGGGCAAATTTCTGTAGAATCCATCTATGGGGAAGGCTCAACCTTCTCGGTGTGGTTGCAAATTGGCAGCGCTCACTTGCCAGCAGAGCAGGTGATTGAAGTCCCCACAGAGTTACAAAGCCGACGCGCTTCTGTAGAGTTTGCCGATATTGAAGTTGAAGAGTTAATGACGACTGGGGCAGCAGGTTTAGAGGAAAGCCTGCCCAACCACAATTCCGCAGAGGCAGGGGGTGCAACGATCCTGGTGGTAGACGATAATGCCGATCTGCGAACCTATGTCTCTAGCATTCTCGCCAATAGCGGCTATCGCGTCCTGCTCGCCCGCAATGGCGCGCAAGGGTTTGAAGTCGCTCAAGCCCAACGCCCCGATTTAATTGTGACGGATTTGATGATGCCTGTGGTGTCGGGTTTGGAGATGATTGTCTCTATTCGCAACTGCGACGAGATTAAAGGGACGCCCATTGTTCTGCTGACAGCAAAGGTGGATGAAGATACGCGCATTGAAGGGGCGGAACGCGGTGCTGATGCCTATTTATCAAAGCCGTTTAATGACCGAGAGTTATTGGCTGAGGTTCGCAACTTGTTAGCCCTCAAAGCCAACGAACGCCGGGTTTCTGAGTTGAATACCTATTTAACTGAGTCGGTGCTGCGCCGCTTTTTACCGCCCGTGATGGTGCAAAAAGCCGCAGAGGGCACGCTCTCGCTGTCTTTGCGTCCAGAACCGCGCCTGATTACGATTTTATTTAGCGATATTGTCGGGTTTACCCAGATTTCTAATACATTGCGATCGCGCCGAGTGGCTGAAGTCCTTAATGAATACCTGGAGGAAATGAGCCACGCAGTCTTTGAAAATGGCGGTACGGTGGATAAGTTTATGGGCGATGCGGTATTAGCCATTTTTGGCGCGCCGGAAGATTTAAGCCCGAACGAACAGGTCAAAAGAGCGATCGCCACCGCAAGGCAGATGCAAGCTCGTTTAGAAGTCCTCAACGATCGCTGGCAAACTGCCGGTATTCCCCAAGTCCGTTTTCGCTGCGGCATTCACCAAGGGACGGCCGTCGTTGGCATGTTTGGCAGTGCCGAACGTGCCGATTATACAGCGATTGGGCCGGCGGTTAATATTGCTTCCCGCTTGCAGCAAGCCGCCGAACCCAGTACGATCCTTGTCTCTGCGGCTGTCGCCGATTATTTGGCAGAAGACGAAATTACTAAATGCAGTCCTCTGAAGCTCAAAGGGGTGGATGAAACCGTTCTCACGTTTGCGGTTTCGGCGGTTAAAGGGGTTTAACGCTTGGGTGCGGTTGGAGCGTTTTTCAACTTGCGCCGCCCTAACCAGCCGAAAAGCCCTAAACCGCAGAGTCCCCAAACAAGGTTAGGTTCGGGTACCGATTCCGGTTGTTCTGGTAAGTTATCCCAATCTTGCACTGAGGAACGGGCAAAGCGATCGTCAGTGCTTGAGGGATCGGAAACAGCCGTGCCTTGACCTAGACTTGTAATCCGCTCAGAAGCCGGTCGATTGAAGCGAATTGCTAGATTGGTAATTTGGTTGCGAATCCAGTTGAGATGGTCAGAGACGCGAACTGAAGCCGAGAATTCTCCATAGTTGGAGTCAATTTTCCCACCAGAGCGATCGCTAATAAACGAATGCACCCCCGCCACCTGGTTATTGATAAATAATCCCCCGCCACTATCTCCTGATGAGAGTTGGTATTCTAAAGGCTGGGCGGTATTGAAGGGGTTTTGTCCGGCACGCCTTGGATCGCTAAAGTTAGAAACCAGCAGTTTGTCGTTATAACCATAGCGGGATAACTGACCGCCCACCGCAATAATATTTTGTCCGGCGCGTTTCGTTCCCCCCGAACTGGGAATTGAACCCGTCAGGCCGTTACCGGTTAAACCATACCCCACATAGGTTCCCAGTTGGAGGTGTTCGTCACTCCCTGTAAAGAGTTCCGCCGGATTCACATGAGCAACGGCTCGATCGAGGAGTAAAATCGCGATATCCGTACCGGAGAGTAACTGGCGGTTGCTCGAAAACCAACCCTCATGGGCCGTCACCCCTGCAATCCCATAGCGGCTGCCCCCTACAGAAAAGCTGCCTTGCGTTAGGTAGCCCTCTGGAGATTCAACGCAATGAGCGGCTGTGAGGACATAGGACGCATCAATCAGCGTACCCGAACAGGTCCAACCGCCCCCGTCATTTTTCGCCCGCAAGTATCCGATACTGGGAAACAGCGTTGCTAAATCGAGATATTCACTATCTGCACGATCGTGGCGGATGGTTCCCGCCTGAGCGATCGCGTTTGTACCCAATGTCGTCGCTAAAACGGTGACAGACGCAACAATAAGCCGAGCATGACTTTGCACAGGAATAACCATAAAGTCCATTCCTTACGATCGATAAATACTTCGCTTCCGAAGTTTCTGACCGATCGATCTTGCCTTGCCCAGGTGCGCGATCGCCTTTGAGAATTTACAGAATCTTTATCCGCCAGATGATTCCAAAAAGAGTTCGTGAAACCCGTGACTCTACCCTGGACAATTCCAGGTTTTGCGGTTAATCATCGCCGTTCGTCTAGCCAAACCAAACCCGCGCCCGCCGCCTCTGCAAGCACGCTAATCAAGCGGTACAACGCCACAGCACTCAACAAAATCGCTGACGAAAATTGACCATCTAACAGCGCTAAAGCCGTCGCTTCAAACACGCCAATCCCACCAGGGGCCCCCGGAATCACTAAACCCAACAGCCAAGCTAGACTAAACGCGCTCATAATCGAGGGAACTTGGTCGGCGCTTAGATTCACAAAGGGGAGAAACGTTAGCACAAAGCCAACCCCGCGCAACCCAACAAACCCCACTTCTCCCAATAAGGGAAGCAGAGGATAGCGTTTGAGTTGATAGCTAGCTTCCTGAGCCTTCTCAGGGGGTACTTCAGTGAGTGAAGGGTCAGCCGTTTCTGAGCGGGTCGATTGACTGACCTTGCCTTTAACGCGCTTGAGATAGTCCAAAATTGGGTTCAAAACGCGGGGATGAATGCCGCCGAGTACCGCCACTAGCGCCAACAGTTGCAACCCCCAGTTGAGTTGCTGGCTGCCGATTAAGGCAATCAACAAAGCCGCAGCGGCCATTAACAGCGGTTCTAATAGTACGCTGAGGGTTGCGACCCCTAAAGAAGCCCCCAGACCCGTAACGGCTTTAATTCGCCCGTAGAAGTGCCAAACATTACCGGGTAAATATTTAGCGATATTGGTTTTCAGGTAAACCATCACCGCCCAAACATTAGAAACGGGTTGTTTAAAGGTTTGCAAAATCCAACCCCATACCCATCCCGACCAAATATGAGCCAGGAGGGTGACGCCCAAGGCTAAGGTTAAAGCGGCCCATCCGGCGGGTTCGATGCGAATGGCTGCAACTTCTCGCCAATTATCTTTTAAAGCTTTTGCTAGAAAAAATAGCGTTCCGCCCAGAATCACCCAGCGCAGATACGGTTTCAGGCGTGACAGAATTTTCTTCATGAGCGTAAAAATCTAAAGAAAAAAGTTGCAAATCCATCCAAACTGACATCTTGCACCAGTGCCAAAAACCGGGTTTCTCAGGTCTAACTCACCAATGGTGCAAGATCTGAGTCCAAACCGATTTTAGGCAGGTTATTGAGCAGACGCCGCAAGTTGTATTGATTGTTTGCGGGAAATTTAAGGTTGATGTGCAAAAAATTAGGACAGGAGAACTTCCCCTGTCCCGATCGAATTCTTGAGTCAAATATTCTATGCTTTGGGTTGAGCGGTCATTGGTGATGTCCCCGTTAAGGTTTTAGCCGCAGAAGCCCCAGCCTGTTGGAACTTGCGAGAGAGTTGAAGCGTGAAGAGTCCAAAAAGGCTCCACTGAGCCAACATGGCTAAACCAACGCTGATTCCGCTAATGCTTTCCACCACAAACCAAGGGGCGCTAAAGGTGGAAGCGAACCATAGGGTCGTTAGGATCGCAGAAGTGAGGGTTCCTGTACCGAGGGGACCGGCCAACAGATACAGTAAAACAGGCGGAAGTGCTAGGGCGGTTGAAAGGGTTAACCCCGTCCAGATGACGCGTTTGGGGGCTTTGCTCATCAGCATGGCTTGGGCGATCGCGCTATAGACCAAAATCAGATTAGCGCTGACGATCAGAACGGCTAGGCTTTGCCATTTGGGGGCGCTGTTTGGCCAGGTTAGCACCCAAGTTCCCCAGATTGCTAGCATAATGCCCAGGTTAATGGCGATCGCTACAATTGCCGGACTTTTTTCACCCCAAACTAAATCTTGCCACAAGGAGCGGCGATGGGGCATGGTATGTCGATAGCGCGCCCAGTCTAGACAAGTTTGAAAATGCGGCGTAATGGCAGAGATGATGACTAAGAAGCCGAGTAGGTTTAAGCTGGTGACGACTGCTAGCGCGACTTCTTGCTCGGAAAGCGGGATGATGAACCCCAGTACCCACAATTGCACGCTCGCCACTAATCCATAACTCTGCGCTTTACTTAAAATCGTGGCATTGGGGTTGCGAAAGCGACGGTTTAAAGCTTGCCAAATCCAGTAACATCCGACCCCAAGCGTGGTTAAGACAAAGGTTTGATACAGCCAGTAACTCTGACCTAAAGGTAAGATAAACCACTTGAACTCAGCAGCATTTCTACTGGTTTGATCGGCCTCAAAAAACAGGAAATAACTACTCAGCAAGCCCGATACGAAATATGCAGCGCCAAAACTCCCTAACCACGGTTGTTCGGCTTTGAGAAATGCCATGAGTAGCGCAGCGCTTGAAAAGAAGAAGCTAACAACGCCTAGAAATAGAAGATAGCCGACGATCCAGAACAAGTTTATCCCGGCGTTAATGCCTGCGATCGCAAACAAGGGTAAATATAAAGCAGCCGCTAGATAAACGAGAATCGGTACCCCTAGAATTTTACCGAGCAAAATACTTTGACTCGACTGCGGTGTTAGACGAATAAAGTTGAGGGTTCCCCGCCGTTCTTCTTTGGATAAGTCCTCAATGAGCAGGTAAACGCTACCAATTACTAATCCTAGGGGTAAAAGCCAACAGAGGAATTGAAATAAACTCAACCACCATTTTGCCCAGTCAATGGCGCTACAATATCCTTCTGGATTCTGGATGCAATAGGTACTATAGCTGTTGCTCCCCAGGGTGGGAAGCTCGCTGATGCAGACAAGCATCAGCAATGCCTGAGTTACGATAGAAGCTGCGATCGCGATCGTGATGTTACGACCTTTTAAGCGTCCTTTAAATTCGCGAACCGCTTGTGGGTTCCATTCGCCAAACTGTAGTATTGCGTTCATTGTTAAGGTGTAAAACTAGAAACGGCTATACAATTTCCCAACTACCTATTCTCAAACCCGAATTCCCAATTTTTTTGTTCCGGAACTCCTCAGCGATCGCCCTTTAAGCAATCTCTAGATTTTTTAATTCCCCAGTAATGACGCAAGAGCAAATTCGCAAATTCTTTCAAGAACAGCCTTGGTGGCTGCTATTCCTGGGCTTTTTGCCATTACCCGCGATGCTAGCAATTGCTAAGAGCGATTTTAACTCAGCTTCAACTGCTCCTTCAGTGATTCAAAGCATCAAACCTTCTCCGGTTGTAGAACCTACCCCCACACCGCTTCCTACACCTAGCGTTGAACCCTCTGTACCGCCAGCACCAACCCCGGAGGCTTCTCCTTCTCCCCAACCCCCGCAAAACCCAACATCACCCGAACTCACAGAAGCTGAAAAGGCTTTGAATGAAGCGGCTAAAGCCCGATATGTGGCCTCTTTACCTTCTGTCGATTCAACCATTGAAATGCATGTTGCGATCGCAACGAAGGTGCCTACTTTAACGCTGAGTTCCTCTATCCAAGCTCAAGTTTACGACCAAAGCGGCCAACTGCTCGCCCAACTTGCCCCCCACGAAACCTATACCTTATCTGCATCAGCATCGGGAATGAGTTTAAATACCCAAAGCCTCCCGGCGGTGGTGTTCTTAGATGCATCTCACCAAGGCTTAACCACCATTGGAAATCGAACCTATCGCGGGCGATTTTTGTTTGTGGCTGATGGGGGTGTATTATGGGCCGTTAACTATATTAATTTGCGCCAATATCTGTATAGCGTCGTTGCTAGCGAAGTCTCGCCAAGCTGGAAAACGGAGGCGCTGAAAGCTCAGGCGATCGCGGCGCGTTCCTATGCCTTAACCTATTACTTTAAACCTGTCAGTTCGTTTTATCATCTCGGTTCAGACGAGTATTATCAAGTCTATAGCGGCATTGACCGAGAAGCCGAACGCACCTCCCAAGCCGTAGACGAAACCGCAGGCGAGTTTGTCAGCTATAAAGGTGGAATCGTTGAGTCGCTGTATGCTGCATCTGATGAAATTGTCGCGGAAGCTTTTCAGGGTAAAGGAATGAGCCAACTCGGCGCGCTCAGTTTAGCCGAACAAGGGTATACCTACGAGCAAATTCTCCAAAATTATTATCCGCGCACCTCAGTTTCTCGTTTGCGCTTAGAGTTTGAATAGAAAGCGAGCAACGGCTCAAAATCGCCAGAAGCTTGCAGTGTCTTCACTTTGTCCTTTCCCTATACCTCAAGAGTGAAAGAAAATCTGTTATAGAATCTACCAAATGGCAAATCCACAAACCCCAAAGATTAGAGTTTACTAAAAGTATCAACCTTTTCAGATAACAAATCCCCGTCCCAATCTCCTCGTTCGCGATCGCTCAGTAGAATTTTTGACTTGCCCCGTAAAAGATGAATCTTTTTAGCAGTCGAGAAAATTCTACCCCTTGTTGGTAAAGCTATCTTAGTTAATTTACGCTTGTCAAATAGTTGCAAAGCTTCCCCCCAGCGCGATCGTAGTTGGAGGGAAAAACTGTTGACTGATAGCCCTTAACTCAAGCCAGCAGAAACAGGAGAAGGTGATTTGAACCCAATTCACTCTTGGAGGCTTTATGGTAAATCAGGTTCAAGAAACGCAAGCCGACTCTGTTAATGGAGATGCTACCGCAAATCCAGCAAAACAAGCCCAAGGACAACTTGTCATTATTGGCGGGGCAGAAGATAAAGACGGCGATTGCAAAATCTTGCGCGAATTTGTCCGGCTTTCGGGCGGATTAGATGCCAGAATTGTAGTGATGACTGTAGCAACAGAACTCCCTAGAGAAGTCGGCGATAATTATATTCGCGTGTTTGAACGTTTAGGCGTGAAAGATGTCCGAATTGCCGATACCGCAGACCGAGATGATGCGCGTTCTTCAACCATTTTAGAATCTATTGATAAAGCAACGGGCGTCTTTTTTACCGGAGGCGACCAAGCCCGAATCACAGATACCCTAAAAGGCACAGAAATTCATAAAGCCCTATTAAAACGCTATCGCGATGGCATTACGGTTGGGGGAACCAGCGCCGGAGCGAGTATGATGTCTGCAACCATGATTGTAGAAGGCGATTCAGAAACCCATCCCCGTTTAGAAATTGTCGAAACTGATGAAGGGATGAGTTTTTTACCAGAAGTGGTGATTGACCAACACTTTTCTCAGCGGGGAAGAATTGGACGCCTCCTAGCAGCCGTCGCTCGCAAACCGCACCTGTTAGGATTAGGCATTGATGAAAATACCGCTGTGGTTGTTTCTAACCACCAATTAGAAGTCATCGGCGAAGCCTCTTGTACGATTGTCGATCTAAAAGGAAGTTCCCACACTAACATCGATACCTTACTCAGAGATGAAAACTTAGCCTTGTGCGACGTGAAACTGCATGTTTTACCCGATGGGTATAAGTTTGACTTGGCAACGCGATCGCCAATCCTCTAAGTTAAATTTAGCTCTGGGGTTATAGGCACTTCGGGAGCGCGATCGCTATCCTGTAAGCAACGATAAGTTCAAATCAATGCTATGAATCGCGCTATTACCCGAATTTTATTCATCAGCTTATTGCTGCTCGCTATCCTTGCCCCCTTTGCCGGACTTGCCCCTTTAATGATCTTGCTCCTAATTTTTGGACTAGGGTGGGGTATCCTTTCCCTAGTCCAAATCTTGCTATTTGGTGTTAACAAAAACAACCCCGATACCCCCTAACATTCCCTACCGCTTGACAGAGAACCCTTTATTTCACCAGGTAGATTGCTGAGTCAATAAAGTATGAGACGTTAAAAATACCTTCAAATTAAATGGTTATAACGTAAAAATGCTTGGCAATCAATTAAGAACAGTCGGTCTATTAGGACTTTTAAGCGGATTACTCGTTCTCGCGGGCTACTATCTTGTTGGGAACGAACAAGGTTTATATCTCGGCTTAATCTTTGCAGCCATTAGCAGCTTTGGTTCCTGGTATTTTTCAGACCAAGCCGCCTTAGCCGCCTATCGCGCCCAACCCCTCCAGCGAGAAGAAGCCCCCCAACTTTACGATAGCGTCGCGCGTTTAAGTAACAAAGCGGGCTTACCCATGCCCAAACTGTTCATCGTTCCCACGCGTACCCCCAACGCCTTCGCCACCGGACGCAACCCCGAAAACTCCGCCGTAGCCGTCACCCAAGGGATTCTAGAAGCCCTAACTCCAGAAGAACTTGAAGGCGTTCTCGCCCACGAACTCACCCACATTCGCAACCGCGACACCCTTACCCAAGCCGTCGCCGCCACCCTAGCAGGTGCCATTACCTTCGTCGGACGGATGCTAACCTTCGGCGCAATGTACGGCCCAGTCACCCGCGATAACCGTCAAGGTGGCAACCCCCTAGGTGTCTTAGCCTTAATTGTATTAGCCCCGATTTCTGCCATGCTGATTCAAATGGCTATTTCTCGAACTCGCGAATATGCCGCCGACGCCGGGGCCGCAGAAATCACCGGAAACCCCCTAGGCTTAGTCAACGCCTTGCAAAAACTCGAAGAAATCGGTCGCCAAATCCCCATGAATGGCAACCCCGCCATGTCACCCCTACTGATTGTTAACCCCATCACTGCTGGCGGTTTGCAATCCCTATTCCGGACGCATCCCCCCACCGAAGAACGCGTTCGCCGCTTAACCGCCCTGCTACAGCAACCCAAGCAAGAAGCTGTGGCTACAGTGAGTGCTGAGTAGATAAGAGGATGGGGAGGTGGGGAGGTGGGGGGAAAAGAGTGCAACGTTCCGAGTTACGTAGCTTGCACACCAAGTAGCGGTGTTCCGAGTGGGGAGAGGAGTGCAAAGTTCCGAGTTCCGAGTGCCGAGTGTAAAGTGCTGTTGCTTTAGCTTCCGCGTAGCGGTGTGCTGAGTGGGTTCATGAGTGCTGAGTTGATAGTTTTCAAGTTCTCCTTCTTCTTCCCCAACTCCCAACTCCCAATTCCCTCTGCAATGCGAGACAATGGAAAACTTGGAAAATACATTGTCTTAGCTTGCTCATGCACGATTCATTGATGCTGCCAGAAATGACACAACAGTGGCAGAATACCCTAGGATGGGAACCTTCAGCGACGCAGCAACAGCAGTTTCAACAGCTTTATGCGTTGATTTTAGAGGGGAATACGCGGCTGAATTTGACGCGGATCACTCAGCCTGAAGAGTTTTGGGAAAAGCATTTATGGGATTCGCTGCGGGGAATTAAGGGGTGGTTGCAGGCTGATACTTTGGCGAAAGCGATTGATATTGGTACGGGGGCGGGATTTCCGGGGATTCCGATGGCTTTGGTTTTACCCCAAACTCAGGTTACGCTTCTGGACTCTATTCGCAAGCGTATGGCTTTTTTAACCTCTCTGTTGCGGGAAATGGGGGTGAAGAATGCGACGGCGGTTGTCGGTCGGGCGGAAGCGGTGGGACAATTACCTCAGTATCGCGAAACGTACGATCTTGCTCTAATTCGGGCGGTGGCGGCTGCGCCTGTTTGTGCAGAGTATGCTTTACCTTTGCTGAAGGTGGGGGGGAAGGCGGTATTGTATCGCGGACATTGGACATCTGAGGAGGCTGAGGGACTGCAATTGGCGCTTCAGCAGTTGGGTGGAACGATTGAGTCTGTGGATGCGTTTACAACGCCTTTAACTCAAGGGGTGCGTCATTGTATTTATTTGCACAAAGAAAAGCCAACTCCGGTGGAGTTTCCCCGCGCGGTTGGGGTTCCGGCTTCTCAACCTTTGGGGGTTAGCGGCGGGTAGACCAACGTTTTTTCCAGTGGGTGGTAGGTTCTAAGGAAGAGGCTTGCTGTTCTTGGCGGCGACGTTGCAAAATAACTTCTGGCGGATCGTTAAGTTGCGGATCTCGATAGGGGATGGCGGCGGTGGTTTGCAGGTGTTCTTGTTCTTGTTGGGATAGGGGGGGTAAGTCTAGTTCAGTGTAACTGGCGATGGTTCCGGGCGATCGCCTCCCGAAGGGTTCAGTTGAACCAATCTTTAATCCAGCTTGCATTAAGGCAATTCTCACCGACGCCGCACAAGAATAGGTCGCTAGTCGTCCATCGGGTTTGAGACATTGACTCGCAAGGTCTAGGAATTCTACAGTCCACAATTGCGGACAATGGGGTGGCGAGAAGGGGTCTAGAAAGATGGCATCGGCGAGAAAACCTTGCTGCTGAACGTGTCTAAGGGTTTCTCTAGCATCGCCAATCAGTAATTTGGCTTGCAATTGAGGCGTTTGGCAAGTTTGGGTAGAACTTAACTGTTGTAGGATATCGCGAACTGGGGTAGACCAATGCTCTAGAAAGTTATGGTTAATGGCGCTTTGGGGAACGATAAGATCTCGTTCTAAGCCTAGCCATTCTACCTGACAATTGGGGTTAGCTTGCCAGAGGGTTTCGAGGGCAACGGCGGTATTGTATCCCAAGCCGTAGCAGATATCGAGGATGTGGATTTTGGCTGGCGCGAATCGCAATGCCTTCTGAGCCAGTTGAGTCGGTACAATAAATTTGAGTTCGGCTTCTAATCTAGCGCCGTGACTGCTATGAAAGGCTTCGCCAAACTCATCGGAAAAAAAGGTAAATGAACCATCTCCTGTGGTTTGAGGTTGGTAGGACACCGATGGGTTATCTTCCATGTTTCTAAGTAACGCGTTTGTCCCTCAAACCGGGTTGACTGACAATTAAGATAGTCGCATAGGTTGGGCTGAGGTCCGAAACCCAACACAACCGGCTGCTGGTGGGTTACGAATGGCGCTAACCCAACTTAAGCGACTCATAGGACTTTCAGCAGTGAGTGTCAGTCAATCGGCCCTAAAACTCTGACCTGGTTCGGTTCTAAGGAACTTTGCA
>JAAHGE010000380.1 GCA_010672635.1 Desertifilum sp. SIO1I2
TACCAACGAATTAGAAGCAGCTAACCGCGAACTCTATCGAATGGTACGTTCGGCTACTTTCAGTTCCAATTGATACGAATAATTTCGCAACTGTTCGTAGAGGCGAGCATTTTCTAAGGAAATTGCCGCTTGACAGCAAAGAAAGTTGAGAATTTCGACGCGATCTGTGGTGAAAGCAGCCGCCATCCGATGATTTTCTAGATATAAAATGCCAATCAGCTTTCCCTGATTGAGGATCGGGGTACACAACAGGCTTTCGGGTTGCTGTCGTAGGATGTAGGTATCCGCTAGTAAGGTGGCTTCTTGCGTCACCCGATCCACGACAACGATTTTTAAGTTCCGCTTGACTTTGTAAATTAGACTAATCGGAACTTCCGTACTTTCATCAACGGGAATGGCTTGCAAAATTTTCGGTTCTTGTCCGAGTTGAGTGACGGCTTCAACTCGCAGATTGTCATCCCAATGTAAGAGCAAAACGCATTTAGTAGCTCCGGCTGTGGCGATCGCAATATTGAGTAACTTCGTTAGTAATTGATTGAGATGAATTTCGCTAGAAAGGGTTTGCAACGTTTTGAAAATTGCCCCGCAATCTAAGGCAGCCAAGGCGGGAATCCCCGGAGAGGCTAGGGGTTGAGTGGTGGGATGTAAAGGACAAATGGGTTTAGCCAGAACGTTCGCCGCCTCCGCATTGAGTTGTCTGTGTTGCAGAATCGGTAAAAGATATTGCGGATATTGACGTTCTAAGCGATCGGTTTTGGCTTTCGCTCCCCAACGAGCATAGGTGTAATAGGCATCAAGGAGATAACTTTGAGCAATTCTGGGTTTATGCCACTGAAGATAAAATTGGGCGGCGAGTTCGTTGGCGAGGGCGACTTCTTGAATGTAACCGTTGGCGATCGCATTTTGAATCGCGCGATCGTAAGCCTCAATAGCCTCAGTCATTTCCCCTAAAACCCGATGGCGTTCGGCAGCTACCAAGTCATATTTATGCTGAAAATTCATGGGGGCATGACGCGCCCAATGGTGGAGTTTAGTTTGGTTGGCGGCTACTTTTTCGAGACTTGACGCTTGGCGATCGCTCTTGGGATAAACCGCCAGTTGCGCGAGGGAATCGTAGAAATAAAATAACGCGCCAATATACTGACCGCTGCTACCATCTAGATAACGTTCGGTTAACTGGGCATCGTGCAGCGCCTGGGGATAATCGCCGAATAGATAGGCAAGCAGCAGTTTATTGAAATAGAAATAGTACAGGGCGGTACGGGCATTTTTTTTGACAAACAGGGGTAGCATCTGCTGTTCGTTGCAGGCTCTACCCGTTAGCTCGCAAGGGTTTTGTGTTTCGCCCAGTAAATTTAAACTGCATTGCCAATGAATTTGGTGAGTGCAGAGGGCAACATCTTGGTTAAGGCGTCGCATCTGTTCGGCATAAAATTCCATCTCTTCAGCGAGTTGCACCAACCCCTCACCCGCATAGTAGGCGTGATAGCAGTATTTTTCCGCTGCGATCGCCGCGTGCAACAAATCTCCCGTTTCTAGCCCAATCCCATAGGCTTCCTGAAGCGATTTTAAAGTGTGCCGCAGGGGTTCTTTCCAATGGCGAATCATGAAGTTGACTAAAAAAGAAGTCCGCGCGTAAAGCTCTTTAGCAGAGAGCCTCTTTAAGATGCTGAGGGCTAATTGCCCAAATTCATACCCCGTATTTAAATCCCCCAACCCAGAACATAAAATTAAGCCATAGTTGGCGTAGGCTTTTGCCGATCCGGGTAAATTGCCATAAACCAGCGAGAGATTCACTTGCTTGCAGATGGTTAAAGGCAGCAATTCCGGAAAACAGAGATAGGTGGGTGCATCGATGCTGAGGAGGATGCGGAGGGCGGCTTGGCTGTAGGGATCTTGCATTAACGGCAGATCGATGGCGCTGGCGACGCGGGTTTCGCCTAAATTCTGCGTCACTTCTGCGATCGCGCTTTCCCAGTCTGCGGGGGTGGGAGATTCGGGAAAATCAATCCCCAACTCGCGGAGAACCGATAAAGCAATGGCGATCGCATCTTGCAATTGGTTTTGCGCCACGCACGCCATAATCTGCACTTCATAGGTTTTTACCCGATCGAGAATATCAACGCTTTGAGAGAGCAGCGTTTCTCGCCAAACATCCATCTGCTGAAAGTTGCCGCACAGATAAGCCGCTTCAATGGCTTCTTCATAAAAGGCGAGGGTTAAACGATAGTGCGTTTGCCAAGCGCGATCGCCGAGCAAGCTCATCCCCACCCTAAAATACTCTAACGCGGCTGCATAGGCGGTTGTTGCCTTGGCTTTGCGTCCCGCCATCAGATTCAGTTGCATCAACTGTTCTCGTTGTTCGGGTTGCGTCAGCAGTTCAAAGCCGTAGTTCAAACGGGTGACAATATCAAAAATTTTCTCATCTCGTTCGCCTTCCGCCAGCTTGTCTAAAAGCAGTTGGCTAATTTTCAGGTGATTTTCCTGTCTTTCGCCTTCGGGAATCAGGGCGTAAACGGCTTGTTGCACGCGGTCGTGCAAAAATCGGTAATGGGAAGCTAAAGCGGGTTGGGATAACTCGCTAGAGTCAAGCGTTTCTGGGGAAGCATCCCGACGGGCATCAAATTGATAAACCTCTTCGAGGGGAAGAATTAACTCTTCTTGCAAGGCTTCCCAGAGGGCGGCGGCGATCGCGGGGGGTGAGTGTTGGGCAATTCCTGTGAGGGTTTCTAGATCGAACTGATTCCCCACGCAGGCGGCTAGCTTCAAGACTTCTTGGGTGGCGGCGGAGAGTTTCTGCAAGCGCATCCCCAGAAATTCCACAATATTATCGGTTAGGACTTTGGCTTTAATCTGCGTGACGTTGCATTGCCAAGATCCGCGATCGCGATCGAAGGTAATAAACCCCTCTCGATGTAAAACTTTGAGAAATTGGATGCTAAAGAAGGGATTACCGTGGGTTTTTTGGTAAACCAGTTGAGTGAGGGGCAGCGCTGTCTCTAGCGAACAACTGAGGGTATCTGCAATCAGTTGATTGAGGTGGGTTGCGCCCAAGGCAGATAGGATCAGAGTATTGAAAGTGACTCCGGCGCTTCGCAAACCAGAGAGCGATCGCATTAACGGATGTGCTGGAAATACCTCGCTATCTCGATAGGCACCGATTAGAAATAAGTAGCGCGTTTCGCCACCCCCTAACAAGATTTGCATAAGCTGAAGGGAAGCCGCATCTGCCCACTGTAAATCATCGACAAATACCGTTAAAGGGTGTTCTGAAGTCGCAAAAACTTGAATGAATTTTTGGAAGAGTCGGTTAAATCGATTTTGGACGGCACTCCCCGATAATTCGGGTGCGGGCGGTTGTACGCCAATAATTTGTTCGAGTTCTGGAATGATTTCAACCATGACTTGAGCGTGTTCGCCCAAAGCCACGAGCAGCTTATTTTTCCATTGGTTTAATTGAGTGTCGTTTTCGCCGAGTAATTGTCCGATTAAGTCTCGGAAGGCTTGCACAAATCCAGAAAAGGGAATATTACGGTGAAATTGGTCGAATTTGCCTCGAATAAAATAACCATGTTGGCGGACGATGGGTTTATGGATTTCAGAGATAACGGCAGTTTTGCCAATGCCAGAGTATCCGGCGACGAGCATCATCTGGGTACTGCCAATGCTGACTAATTCAAAGGCTGTCATCAAGGCTTGAACTTCGACTTCTCGACCATACAGTTTTTCGGGAATGAGAAAGCGATCGCACCGATCTTGTTTTCCAAGTTCAAAGGGTTCAAGGGTTCCCGTTTCTCTAAATTTCTCTAAGCATTGTTCTAAATCCTGCTTGAGTCCTAAAGCACTCTGATAGCGATCTTCGGCATTTTTTGCCATCAGTTTTAAGATGATTTCAGAGACAATGGGGGGAATTTGGGAGTTCAGGAGATGCGGCGCTGGTGGCTGTTGCGCGAGATGGGCGTGAACTAATTCCATTGGATCTTGCGATTGAAAGGGCAATCGATCCGCTAGGAGTTCGTAAAGCGTGACTCCCAAGGAATAGAGATCGGTGCGATAGTCAATTCCCCGGTTCATTCGCCCTGTTTGTTCTGGCGAAAGATAAGCTAGAGTTTCTCCCCAAACATTGGGATTTTGAATTTCTTGAATTTCTTTGGGCAGTTGTGAAGCGATGGCAAAGCCAGTCAGTTTAATGTGTTGCGTTTCTGGATGAATTAAAATATTAGAAGGTTGAATGTTTTTGTGAATGATTCGATATCGATAGAGGGCATTCAGAATCTCAGCCAGTTGGATGGCAATCTCCAATCCGGCAGTTACAGAAATAGAATGGGCTTGTCGATACTGCTGGAGAGAAATTCCACCAAAATCTTCCATACTCAGGGCATATCCCCTACCGTATGGCTCTAGGCGATAGACTTGTAAGATACCCGGATGATCTAAAGCTTTGGCGATCGCAAACTGGTTGCGGAACTGAAGTAAATCGCTAAACGTGCTACATTCCCACTTCAGTAATTTTAGAACAACCTGACATCCATCCACCTCGCGCAAAGCGCGGTAAACGCATGTTTTAGACGTAGAATGCAGTTGCTCTTGCAAGCGGTATCCTGGAATTCGATCGCAAAGGTTTTCTAAAGCATTCGTAGAACCTGTCGATGCATCCATTGCAGTTGGGGCTGGTTATTGAGTTTGCATGAATCGGCACAATTGAGAAAGCAAGATCTTCCTCAATCTTGAGGGCCTACTGAAGACTTCTCTTTAGATTCCGGATTAAAAAGGAACAGTCGATCGAGAAAGACAAACTGTAATTCCTAGGATAACCGCATGTAAATATAGATACTAGGAATTATTAAGTTTTGTAGTAAATTAGAGAAGAAAAGATTAAGACAGACTGCGACGCCCCAATCTTTTCTTTCCAGAGAAGCCAGTCTACTAAAGTTGTTTCAGGCTTGGGGATGAATGCTCTCTCCACAACAAATCCTGCGGGGCTGAGTGCAGTTGAAAGCGGGCATCGGAGTCGTTTGGGTCTTCGTACCGTCCCCATTGCTGGTCACGCAAGCCCAAACTTACATAGGAAAACGCATAAACATCCGCTAACGCCAATGCTTTCAGCAACACTGCTTCAGCTTCTTCTAACTCGCACCTTGGCTTGCATAAAGTTCAGCAAGGTCGCGGTTGGCACGGTAATCTAAGTCAAGTTCTAGCGGGACTTAAACAAATTTCAAGCCCAAATAAAGCCCAAACTAGCTTTGTAAGCGAAGAATACGTCCCTATTGTGGTTCAACCACTCAATAAAACGAAAAGACATCGCTGTCCGAAATGCTTCTAAGG
>JAAHGE010000381.1 GCA_010672635.1 Desertifilum sp. SIO1I2
GAGACTTCCCGACTCAATTTGTCTGCGTCCCGTCCCCAATTCCGTGTTATAAACATATAAGCGGCTGCGATAGTTCAGTGCTAAAGTTTCACCCACCGCTAAAGACCGTTGTTCTTCAAAAAAGTTAATCGGTGCTTGAAAATATAATACCGCCTCCATTTGATGACCGGGAAACAGTTCGCGTCCTTCCATTCCCACGCGACACCATTGCGCCGGGAAGTCTCCCTCAACTTGCAATTCCAATTCCAAGGCGCGAGAACCCAAGTTTTCAATTTGCACCACTAATTCACTCGGTTCGCCGGGATGCAATAACACCTCGCATTCCTGGCTAGCACTCCCCGTCGCCATCCCCCCACCCCCCGGCGCTGGCGGCGCTTGGTAAACCTGCATGGGGGTGAGTCTGAGGAGTAAATTACTAGAACGGGCTTGAGTCATAATGAGTGCAAAGTACCGAGTACCGAGTACCGAGTGAAACAGAAGAGTTTTAGAGTTGTTTTTCAATCGAAGCGCGTAGACCACCTAGAATCTTGGCCACTTCTTGAGATTGAGAGAAAAGCTGATTAAATTGGTTTTGGCTGATATAGCCGACATCCAAGGCAATATAGAGTTGAGAGCGTACTTCGGCACAGGATGATTTAGCAATTGATAAAAAGTAAAGAAATTCGCTAGGTCTGCGTCGTTCAAAGCCTTCAGCAATGTTAGACATAATGGAAACAGATGCTCGTTGCATTTGTCCCGTTAGCCCAAAGTCTCTGGAAAACTCGCCCTGGCGCGTGGTTTGATAAATTTCCTGAGTTAAGAGCCGTGCTTTTTGCCAAGCAATCAAATCTTCAAATTTCTCTACTTTGTTACTACTCATAAGCTAACTTGCACTATTTGTCTCTACATTGACTCAGAACTCGGAACTCGGAACTTAAGATAAGCTAACTTGCGCTATTTATCTCTACATTGACTCGGAACTCGGAACTCGGAACTTAAGAAAGGATGGAGATAACATGACCAGAACGGAGGCGGTTATCGGTCCAGGAACAGAGGAGACCTTGGGGGCCGGGTTCGATAACGGGGTCTAGGGGGAGGGTGCGTACCCAGGTGGCGTTTTGTTTGCGGATCTCGAAGAGTTGAACGACGCCGAGATAGCGGACGCCGGGGGTTTGTTGGAAGAGGGTGACGATATCGCTGGGGTAGAGGGGACGACCGAAGGGCCAGCCTTTCCCGTCGGAACCTCCGGTGAGGGGGTTGAGGAAGCGGTAGAGGGCGACGCGGAGGTTAAAGAGGATTTCTTCTTGGGCTTGGGGGTTGTTGTAGGCAGGTTCTAGGGCGACTTCGGTTTGGACGGAAACACCGACGTAGGTGGGTTCGGCACATTTGACTTGGATACCGAGTAAGCGGCGTTCGTTGAGGTAAGCAAGGATGCGATCTTGAAGTTGGGGAGTGAGGGCGAAGCGTTCGGGATGGATGCCCATTCCCATTGCGATCGCATCTGTATTGGCTTGCGGCACAATTAATAAACGCACGGTTCCCGCCTCTTGGCGTTCTGTGGCCGAAAGGCAGCGAGTCCGGGCAACTGCGCCCATTCCGGCTTGCAGGGCTAAGGCTTCAAAGTCTTCTGGGGTGACAGCGCGATCGCGGGTTCTCAACATCGCTGGAACCCGCAATACAGCGTCATCTAAAGATTCAGCATCCGCCCCATTGCGGGCCGGCCAGTGGTTAATGACTCGCGCCACGTAGGGAATGGCAGACTTTGGGATAATTAGAGTTCCCCGCTGCACGTTTCCCCGGCGTCCTCCCCCCACCCGATACCCCACCATCCGCAGGGTAGAACCTCTGGGTGGAACGGCCCCATATTGGCGTTCTAGCTGCGGTCCACCAGGGGTAGGGCCTAACGGTTGGAGGCTTCGGGAAGCGGAGGGTAACGCATGGGTAGAGACCATACCCTCCGGTCTGGGATAGCGTTCCCAGGTTTGTTGCACCAGTTGCGAGGGTTCGCGAATTAAAGGACCCAATTGCAGGACTCCCGTGCGTGAATCTAAGGTATAGTGCAAATCTTCGGCGGTGGAACTGGCAAAATCTGAGACTTCCTGCCAAGCTTGCGGCAATCCTCCCGGCGGCGTCACAATCAGATATTCGCCTTCCCGTCGCGGTAGGATGGGGAAGCCTTGCAATTGAAAACTTTGACCCGGCGTTCCGTCGCTTTCGCCTAAGAGTTCGTTTGAAATTAAGGTACTTTGACTGGCCCCAACTGTTCCCCCCACAGAGCGCACGGCGAGGCTAATAATACGAGGAGAGTTATTGTAGCCGGGTTGGTTGGTTTGAGGAATTGTATAAACGCAACGCAACCAGCGCCCTTGATAGGTAGTGAAATGGGCAACCGGCCAGCGCGTGGGCAGATGTAATAAGATATCGGAACCTTGCAAAGGGTTTCCCCCCTGTTGGGCAATTTCGCTAAAGCTAAACCCCTTTGTCCCATCATCGCTTTCTTGAATGAGAACGGGTTGCCAAGCTGTGCCATTCCAGGCTTCCCAACGGCGCGGCGGCGCATCAGGGTTAATGCCCGTGGGGGTAGCGGCCTCTCCTTTCACGGTAAGCGCTAGGACGTTTCCCTCAATTTGTTCCTCTGGGTTGAACACCAGATAGAAACAATTACCCGGTTCGGGTTGTTCGTTAAAGAGAGATAATTCTCTGCCCGTCCATTCTCCGTTAGACCGTTGCGTCCATAAACCGCTAATGCGATCGCGCAAAGCCTGCGGTTCGTTTTCTACTGTCTGGGCGGTCAAAAAATGCCGCAAACTGGGATGGCTAATGGTTAATGGCGCATCGGTACTAAAAACAATGGCTTCATCTGTCTCGGTCCGAAGCGTGGCAATTTCTACCCCCAAGGGAATCGTATACGGTTCGGGTAAAGTGGTTGTCAAATAAAAGGTAATATCCGTTTGGGCTGGCGTCGGGGCTTGCAGGCGAACGCCCAATAATTCTAAAAAAGCAATATAGTTGCGTCGCGGTACCTGGTTAAACCGCAACAACATTTGATCGGTTAACCAAGCAAACAACTCAATTAATGTGATTCCCGGATCGCTAGCGTTATAGTTCGTCCACTCCGGACAATAGCGGGGAATTCTTAGGATGCACTCATCAACTAAATCTTTGAAAGTGCGATCGTCTAAATTCGATTTCGGTAAGTTTGGTAAAAAATCAAATTCCATAGAAGAAGAGGATGGGGGGATGGGGAGATGGGGAGATGGGGGGAAGAAGGAGGTTCTGCACTTCCGTTCCGCTTTGCTAAGAAGAAAGATAGAAGGGATAAACTAGGCTGCGGGAGTTGTAGGAGTCTTTGGGATGGTAGTCAATAATGATGTCTACGCGACCGCGTACTGGATCGGGATCGGTTTGAATGCTATCGAGAATAATACGCGGTTCCCACATTTCTAAGGCTTCGCGCACGTATAGGCGAATGAGGAGGAGGGTTTGCGTATTTAAAGGGGCAAAGGTGAGTTCAGAAAGGCGCGATCCAAAGGTGGGACGATAAACGCGTTCGCCAATTTCTGTGCGGAGGATAATCCAGATAGATTCTTCTATATTTTGGGTGTCCGAACTGAGTTGAATTCCCCCTTGTACGTTAACTCGCACAGAAAAAGCCCATCCCGTGCCGAGATGAGTATTGTTTGGGTTGCCACGGTTCTGTTGCATCGACACTCCCCCAGCCGAAGATCGATGCTACGCTAACAAACATATTGAGTGAGGCACTATTCGCCAAAGGTCGTAATGGGGAGACTGAGGCTTAGGTCTTTTTGAGTTGTTGTCCCCGTTGTTGCAAGCTTTGCAGATAGTCTGTTTCATCTTCGGCGGTTCTGGGCGCAGTTAATGGACGCGGTTCGCTACTCGTGCGGCGTCTGCGGGCGCGTTTGGGTAAGCTGGGCAACTCTGCTTCTGGCGGGATGGGGGAAGGAGGGGGAGGATCGAGAACGGGGGAAGCTTGAGGCTGACGACGGAATCGATCGAAGAAGTCAACGGTGTTTGAGGTACCGTTAGGCGTCTCCCGAACAGCAACCAGGGGTGAGGCGGTTTCCGGTAGGGGCGTGGTTTCTGGGTTGCGTCTTAAAGTTTTGCCTTTTTGCTGGAGATTTTGCAAGTAGTCGCTATCGTCTTCTGGGGTAGCGGGGGTTAAGACGGGGGTGGGGCGTTCGCGGCGGCGGGTACGCCCTCTGGTTTGGCGCAATTGGGCGGCGCGGGTTTGCAGTTCGGCAAAGGTATCGCTTTCGGTGATGGCTGCTACCTGTTGTTGTTTTTTCTCTTCGTCAATTTCAATGTTGAGGATGATTTTCTTCACCCCTTGGTAGATGGCTTTGCCGTGTTTGACAAAAAAAAACGAAAGCGTTCCACCCAAAAGCGCGATCGCCGCCGGAACGAGGGGAACCCACCCAGAACCGAGGAACAGCAGGTAAACGACGCCATACAGAACCACGATGGCGACGACAATCGAAACGCCATACACCCAGAGGCGACGGGTAAAAAGGGCGATCGCCGATCCGAAGAGTGCCCAAGCAAAGATCCAGAGGATTTCTACCCCTTCTGGCCAATACCAAACTAACGGACGATTATCGAGAACAGCACTTAAAATCTGACTGACGTTTTGGGCGTGAACGACAACTCCTGGCATTCGCCAAGCGTCTGTTGCAGCACTATAGGGGGTGTAAAAGTCATCTTTGACAATTGAGGCCGTATAGCCAATTAAGACAATCCGGTCTTCAATTAAGCTAGGGTCAACCTTCCCCTCTAAAACATCGCTTATCGTGACTTGGCGCGCGGCATTACGGTGCGATCGATAATTGAGAGAAATTTGGTAATTTCCGGTATCTGCCCGTCGATAACCCCCGGCGTTAGGAGTTAAGCGTCTAAAGACAGTTGAACCAATCTGCATATTGCCATTGTCTAGCAGTTCGGGTTCAAACCCTTCTTCGATCAGGTACAGCAAGGCTAGGTTAAACCCAAAGGATAGCAATTGATTGTCAGGGTTTGGATCGTTACAGATATGTTGCGAGGGAACGGGTAATTCCGACTCTTGGGGAATTGATAGCAATATCGCGCGGCGCAGGGTTCCTCCCGGATCGATGGGTAAGTCTGCAAAGCCCACTTGTTCGGGCGCAACTCCGGGTGCAGGTGCAATTCCCGGTTCATCGACGGAACTCATCTGACAAACTGTAATAATGCGATCGCTATTTTCTATTTGAGAGATTAAAGCTTCGCGTCCTTCCCCTTGGGGAACATCGCGGAGAATATCAACCCCAATCGCACGCGGTTGAGCGGCTTCTAAGCGTA
>JAAHGE010000382.1 GCA_010672635.1 Desertifilum sp. SIO1I2
TCTCCAAGATCCGCAGTTAGTTGAAAAAGGGATTACGCCCTATTTAGAACGCGGGTTTGCGGGAGTTGCTACTATAATTCCGCCAATTTATTACGATCCAGAATCCAGCTTGCCCGGAATGAGTTTTAACTCGCAGCCGCTACGGTGGGTTCAAGGTTATATTTACCCCGTCAAAGACGAACAAGACAAAATTCGAGAAGTTGTCTTGATGCACCAGGATATTACCCAAAGCAAGCTCGCCGAAGAGGAGTTGCTGGAAAGCGAATCTCGTTTTCGGGTTTTAATTGAGGCAACCTTTGATTGTATTGTGATTCACGAACGAGGCATCATTCTTGAAGCCAACCAAGGCACCTCTCGAACTTTTGGCTATCCCCTTTGTGAGATGATTGGTCGTCCCGTGCTAGATTTTGCGGCCCCAGAATCTCGCGATCTGGTTTTACAAAATATCCAAATTGAAAACGAAGAACCTTACGAAGCGATAGGTTTGCGAAAAGATGGGACAAAATTTAGTATTGAGGTGACTGGAAAACCCCATATCTATAAAGGACGCCGCGTCCGAGTCAGTGCCCTACGCGATATTAGCAAGCGCAAGCAACTCGAAGCTCAATTGCGGAGTCGGGCCGAAGAATTAGCCGAAGCGAATCGTTTGAAGGACGAGTTTTTAGCTACGCTGTCTCATGAGTTGCGAACGCCCTTAAATGCGATGCTGGGTTGGGCGCAAATGCTGCGGATGCGCTCCTTAGATGAGAAGATGCTAGCGCGGGCAACGGAAACCATCGAACGCAACACGCGATCGCTCGCCCAACTGATTGAAGACTTACTCGATGTCTCGCGGATTATTACTGGGAAACTCCATCTCAGCGTTCGCCCCACGTCCGTTTTACCCGCCCTAGAAGCTGCCCTTGAAACGGTACGTCCGGCGGCTGAGGCCAAAAATATTGACTGGAATATCCAACTAGAAGCCAATATCGGCGAAGTTTTAGGCGATTTGAACCGCTTGCAGCAAGTGTTTTGGAATCTGCTGGCCAATGCGGTGAAGTTTACGCCTAATGGGGGTCGCATTCAGGTCATTTATCAACAGGTTCATGCTACGGCTCAAATTCGCATCAGCGATACGGGAGAGGGAATTAACGCCGAGTTTTTGCCCCATGTGTTTGAACGCTTTCGCCAAGCGGATAGTTCGTCAACGCGATCGCACGGTGGTTTGGGGTTAGGATTGGCGATCGTCCGCCATTTAGTAGAGTTGCACGGAGGAACCGTTTTTGCCACAAGTGCGGGGCGGGGTCAAGGGGCAACGTTTGTGGTCGATTTACCCCTAATCGTTACGGTTGAATCTCCTGTAGACTTATCCCCAAGCGTTATCCCGGCAGATCGACTAGACCCGGCGGTGCTGCAAGGGATTAAAATTTTGTGGGTTGAAGATGAAGCCGATACGCGGGATTTGTTGACCCTGGCGTTAAGCGAGTTTGGTGCAGAGGTGACGGCTTGTGCCAATGCCCGCGAAGCCCTGGCTGCGCTATCCTGCATCCCTTTTCAGTTGATGTTAAGCGATATTGGCTTGCCCGGAGAAGATGGCTATAGTCTGATGCGCCAAGTGCGCCATTCTCATCCCAAGCTGCCCGCCTTGGCGCTGACGGCCTATGCGCGGGCGGAAGATTGTGCTAAGGCAAAAGCGGTAGGGTTTCAGAAGCACCTGACCAAACCCGTCGATACTCGCGAGTTAGTTGAAGCGATTTTAGACTTGGTTGGCTAAACAATCGCTTGCAGGTTGGTGGCTGTTTCATTCAAAAGTTGGGTTCCCGCCCGCGTTTGACTAATGCCTCCTGCGGTTTCTTGGGCGGCGGCGTTGAAGGCGTTCATGGCTTCAATCACCTGCCCAAAGGCGATCGCTTGCTGCTTGATGTTTAACGAAATTTGCTGGCTGCTGACGGAGACTTGATTAATGGCCTCAGTGACGCCGACAAAGGCATTAGCGGAGACTTGGGCGGTTTGCACGCTGCGATCGACCATTTGCGTCCCATTGTTGGTGGCGGCGGTAGTGGCTTGCAGGGCAGATTGGATGCTGAGAACTAAGGTATCAATCCGTTCGGCGGATGTTTTACTTTGATCGGCGAGTTTGCGAATTTCGGAGGCAACAACGGCGAAGCCTTTCCCCTGTTCTCCCGCGCGGACGGCTTCTACAGCAGCGTTGAGGGCGAGCATATTGGTTTGGGTAGCAAAGTCGCTGACGAGGCTGATAATACTGCTAATTTGCCGGGTCTGTTCGTTGAGGCTGTCAATATGATGGGCGATCGCGCCGACTTGTTGTTTGAGTGCGTCCAGATCGCGCAAGCTTTGTCCGACGGCTTGTTGTCCTTGTTGGGCTAAATGCAAGGCTTGGTTGGCGTCGGTGGCGACGGCTTCAGCTTGTTGCGAGAGTTGTTGCGAAGAAGCGCCTAATTCATCCATTGTGGTGGAGGTTTGACTGACGGCGATCGCCTGTTGGTTGGCGGTGCGTTCCTGCTGTTCGGCAGAGGTGGCAATGTCACTCGAAGAACTGACCATTTGACTAACTGCCCGATACATGGCTGCGCTGATGCTGTTAGCAACGGTGAGGGCGGTGGCGATCGCGATCGCGCTTAAAACCAGAGCGCCTAGAATTAATGTAATTTTAGCCTGCTGGAGGGCTGCCTCAGCACGCTGGGTTTCTCGATCGAGAAGCTGAATTTTGGTCTGGTTGAAGCGATCTTGTATATCGTCTAATTCGTCAACGATTCTCCGACTTTCGGCGGTGGCAAATAAAGCAACGGCTTGCGCTTGTTGATTATTCTGGGCGAGGGTAAACAGTTGACTGGCGTGGCGATCGTATTGTTGAGCTAATTCTCGCATCCGGTTGAGGTTCGCTCTTTGTTGCGGATCGCTGATGAGTGACTCGGCTAAGGCGAAGGATCGATTAAATTCTGCAAGCGAGTTTTGATAGCGGTTGATAAACTCTGGATCGCGATTGATTAAGTAGCCGCGAGAGATGCGGATCGTGGCGTTGGCTGCGATCGCTAAATCCCCAACGGCGATGACGCTTTGCTGATTGTTTTTGAGGATCGGAAATTTGGCGATCGCGCTATCAACTGCTGAAACAACCACAGCAGTCATCCCTATAAAGATAACTAAAGGAATAGCATGACCGACGAGAACTTGATGGCGGAGTTTCAAGGCGTTGAACATAGGGATAATTCGCCAATGGCGTTTGCCAAAGCGCTTGGAGGGTTGGGGCGTTCAACTCCTATTCTTCCCTAAAGTTGCCTCCCGCTACACGTTGTTGAATGCACTCTGCATTAACCAGGATCATGCCTTGGGTTTCTAGGGCTTGGCACTGGGGAACTAAGGTGGCTAAAACTGGAACCTCACCGCGCTGCATGAGTTGTTCGGACTCTTGTACGATCTGTAAATCTTGAATCCACCGCTGATTTGCCAGGTATTCCGGGGTAAAGGTATTGGGATCGAGCAAGAAGAAGTGAATGCGATAGTCTGCGAGAAATTGTTGCAGATCTTGGGGCCGAGGGCTATACAAGGCGCGTACTAGATCCACCAGGCGCTGTCTAAACACCCCATAGTAGCCCATTTGATAGGGAATGGCGTATTCTCGCCCCACAAAAATGGCCCGCTGGCTAAAGGAGGGGATGTTATTGGCTTCTTCGCCGATCGAGGCGATGGTAATCTCTCGCGGCTGCTGTTGCAAGAATTGATACAATTCGGGAACCAAACCGACGCGATAGGCGGTTTTGGGGTAGCCGTTGACGAATAAAGGATAGCCCATCAGGGAAATGGCGATCGCGCCGATTCCTGCCCCAGCGAGGAGGCGACGGACGGTGATTCGGGAGGTTATCCCCCGCCACAGTCCATCGAGGATAATGCTTAAACTAATGCCTGTGGCGATCGCAATGACGATCCGAAAGGTTGCACCCGTGTACCGACTGGGGAGGTGAAGTTGAAATAACAGGGCGTGAGCGGCAAAGAATAAAATAACGGACGATAGCAGAATTTGCGGTAAAATCTGAATCTCGCCACTCAACTGACTCATTAAGGGAATGCGTTTGCGGGCGATCGCCAAAATGGGCAGCAACAAACCCGCACATAGAGTGACAGGAGTAAAAAGCGATCGCGAAAACATGCCGCTACGGTTGCTAAAAAAGTAGAAATCAATCGGGTTCTCCCGGAAGAAACTACTGCGTCCGTGAGGCCAAAATTCGGGTAAAGCTTTGGCTTGTTCTACCGTAATGGCTGGATCGTATTCTGAGGAACTCAAAGCAAAGGGTAAAAGGATAATGAAGGCGACGCTAAGACCTGCGATCGCCAAGAGCCAGCGGCGACGGTTAGATGAGAAGCTGATGGGAAAACGATCCCAGGTAAACAGGCGTAAAACGAGTATCCCTGCCCCTATTAAAACAGCCTGGGGATAAAATAAGCCTAACAGCGCGATCGCTCCCAGCATCGGCCATAAAGAACCCCGTACCAGATAGTACAAAAAAGCTAAGAGTAAAGGATAGGCAAAGGCTCTCGGTGTCGCTGAAATAATATCATCTTTAAACCACATATTTTGGCTAAAGACTAGGGCGCTAATAAAGCCAGCAACGGGCACAGAAAATAGTTCTAAACTCAACCCAAAGCAATAGCCCGTTGTCACTAAGCTAATGGCAGTGGGTAAAAGCTTATTCCAAATAAAGGGGTTAATACCGAGGGAAATTGCCACTTGGTAAACTGCCGTATATCCAATGGGCGCAATGGCTTGAAAATAGTCAGCAATAAAGTCATTGGGAAACCAACTTGGATCGATTAAACGAAACATCCAAAAAACATGCTGTCTGGCATCATCTTGCACAATATAAGGCTGGCTGAATGCAACTTTTAATCCCAAAAGACTATAACTGAGATTAAACGCAAGGCTCAGAAATAACCAAAATCGAACTGATTTTGGAGCAGACTTCGCTAAAAAAGCAGGTAAAGACATTCTTTTCGTGAAAATAAAGCAGTTTAGGAAGCGGGAGGTAAAACTGGGGCGGAGGGTTTCTGGCTCAAATTGTAAAGGAAAACGGCTGCACCTTCTTGTTTGTAAGCCTCAAGCTGCGTGCCAATAATATCGAGATAAGAAGTAATCGTTTTACGCTCTCTAGAATCTGCGCCCACATGGGAAAAAAGCACCCAAACGCGCTCGTTTCCTTGAAGGTTGTCTAAGTCAGCTTTGTATCTTTCCCAGGTTTTAAGGGCTGCATCTTCTCCTTGATAATGATCTAAATCTTCGACTCCTAAAATATATTCCCCTGA
>JAAHGE010000383.1 GCA_010672635.1 Desertifilum sp. SIO1I2
GGTTTGCCCCTAATGGGAGAAATGATGACCCAAGACCCCTTATTAGTCGATCGCACCCTAGAAGGGGGGGGCAAATACCAAGTGGCAGATAAAGATTTAGATGTTTACCGCGCCCCATTCCTCAAGAGTTCGGCGGCGGGACGCAGTTTATTTGCCACCGTGCAAAACCTGCGCCTTGCGGAAGTTACCTCAAAAATTGCCTCCGGTTTTGCCAATTGGACTCAACCAACGCAAATTATCTGGGGCATTAACGATCCGTGGCTGCCCGTCAGCCAAGCAGAAGCCTTTGCTCAGATGCTGAATACAGTAGAACTCGTGCGCCTTGCCGAAGTCGGTCACTATCCCCAAGAAGACTGGCCCGAAAAGGTGAATGAAGCGCTCGTTCCTTTTCTGCGACGACAAATCATTGAGTAGTTCAACTGCGACAGTTAAGGAAAAATCAGCCTGCAAAAGGCGATTCCCCGGTAGATTCTGATATAGTGCATACCAGAACCGATTCCCCAGGCTGCTTCCTGTTCAGGCAACCGGGAATCCGGATTGATGTTTTTTTGATGGCTAAACATCTGAGTTATGATTCGCATCCGCTCTGTTCTTGCCTTAGTTTTAGCATTGGTTGCAACCGTTTTAGTAAGCTGTGGTTCGCCAACTGCTAAACAGCCGCCAACCTATACCAACGCTCAATTAGAGCAAATTCAAAACTATGTTTCGACCCTTCAAGAGATGCGCGATCGCCTAGAGGAAATTCCCTCGCTGATCGTCAAGCGTCGTTGGGTCGATATTGGCAGCGTCATTCACGGCCCCTTGGGTGAGTTGCGCCGTTATCTGAAAGCAACTGTTCGGACGTTGTTGCCTCAAGATGCTCAAAAAGCCGATGTATTTGTAGAGGACTTGTTTGAGCGTTTAGTGAGATTGGATGAAGCCGCAGTTGCCAATAATGCCGAACAGGCTTTGGAAAACTACCAGCGTGCCATTCAGGACTTCAATAACTTCCTGGAATTGATTCCTTAACGACCAGCGTCGGCAGTTAGTTGCTTCTCCCCTAGCAGGCGTTACCCGCCACGTTGATTTATGCTTCGCGTCACGATTATAGGTTGCGGGGCGATCGGTGCCGCGATCGCCTACGAACTCAGCCAATTTTCTGGACTAGAGGTGGTTGTTCTCGATCGGCAGTTTCCCCCATCTCACCCGAAAGCAACCGCCCAGGACACTGCAACGGGTGCTGCCCTAGGGGTTTTGATGGGAATTATTAGCCAAAAAACCCAAGGGCGATCGTGGCGGTTGCGCGAAGCGAGTTTAAGACGCTACGACACGCTGATCCCCGAATTGGAAGCGATCACAGGTTTATCGATTCCCTACAACCGTCAAGGGATTTTGAAGTTGGTGCCAGGGGAAGAAGATTTAGCCAAATGGCAGCAGCGGGTTCAAGTACGGGCGACTCAGGGATGGAGGTTAGAAATTTGGAACCGCACCCAAGTCCAAGAACGCTGTCCTCATTTAAGGATGGATGGGTTTGACTATGCGATTTATTCTCCCCAGGATCGGCAAGTCGATCCGGTGGCGCTAACAGCGGCTTTGGTGGATGCCGCCCAACGCCAAGGGGTAGAGTTTCAGTTTGGCGTTGCAGTCGAAGGGGTGGTGTCAACGCCGCAAGGGGTAGAAATTCGCGCAACTACGGGGGTACAGAAGTGCGATCGCGCGATTATTGCGGCGGGGATTGGTTCCTCAGCACTTCAGCCGTGGGTGAAGGTGCGTCCCGTTCTCGGACAGGCCGTTTGCTATCAAGGTCAGGTATTGGGCGATCCGGATTTTCAACCCGTAATTACGGCGAATGACGTGCATTTGGTGCCAGCCGCCAGGGGAGAATATTGGGTGGGGGCGACGGTTGAGTTTCCGGTTGAGGGCGATCGCCCCCGCGCTGAAGCCGCTTTACTAGAACAGGTGAAACAAAGCGCGATCGCCTTTTGTCCGGGGTTAAGCGAGTTAACCCTAGTCTCAGCCTGGTCTGGCTTGCGACCGCGACCTGAAGGGATGTCTGCACCAGTAATTGCGCCGGTTCCCAACCAGGAATTCCTGTGGCTAGCCACCGGGCATTACCGGAATGGCATTTTGTTAGCACCGGCTACAGCCCAAGCGGTGCGCGACTTGATTTTATCAGAATTAGAAACTGAAAATTAAAATAATTTGTAAGATTTAGACCTGCTTTTATCAAGATTGAGTAAACTTTGAATTGGGCATTTAATTGCCCTTTAACGCACAGTAATATTCCGTAGATTTTAGTAAAGAAATCTTGGTTTCTTAAGAGAATTCTGTAAAAATCCCCTAGTCAAATTCCGGCTTTTTTGGGAACACTGAAAAGGGATTCAATATCTTAGGAACGCAAAAGCGCGATGGCTTCGGCAGAAAACGCCGCTTTTTGCCAACCGATGGGTTCTCCAAAAAAAGCATTGGACTGCTGCGATTTAAGGGAAAGGATAATGCATCATGAAAATTGGTCATATTGAAATTGGCTGCGAAACCGATATTGACACATTAGTCATTTCTCAACTGCAAACCGGAAGCGTGTGGTTCATTCCAGAAGATCGCTTTCCTCGCAACGGCATGATCCGAGCGATTGTAGCCGCAGGCGATACAGAAATCGGCGATCGCTTAATTCAGTCTGTCGCGCAATGTCTAACGCATCCTGAGCTTTCCATCCGGACTGAAGCCGTAGCCATTGTCCAAGAACTCCCTAAGCGTTTTGGCGTCCGATTAATTCTGACGCATCTCCAAAATTATGTGTCCCTTTACCGAGATATTTTCCTGAACGAGCCAAGCTATGCTCAGACTCAGCGATCTTGCTATACGCTCGAAGAAGCTCTATTAGCCGCCTTAGCCGCTATTGTGGATGCTAACGACTCCGAGACGATCGCCTATCTGCGCCAAGCTGCACTTGCCGTCACCTATCGCCGTCCCATCGCCTCGCGTTTGGCGATCCTAGATACCGAATGGGTTCTCAACCATGTCCCCGAATTGGTCTCCGGTGAAAAGGGGGGCAGCGTTGCTAAAGGGATCTTACTGTGCCTGCCTTCAATGGTTGCCAGAGAAATTTTTATCTATCAATTAAAAGTCAGTTCTCTGGTAGCCCAAGAGCAGATTTTATTTGCTTTAAAAGAAGATCGAACCTTTGCACGCGTGATTCCCGAAGCCGATCGTCAAAAGCTGCTGGTTTTACTTCAAGTCAAAATTTATTAATCTTCCAAGAGCGTGGCGATCGCTTCTAGCAAAACTTCCGGCGTCACGGGTTTAGCAAGATGCTTGTGAAAACCCGCCGCTAATGCCTGTTGCTGATTCCACTCTCCCGCATAGGCAGTCAGCGCGATCGCCTTCACCTGAGAACCTGGTTCCGGCAGCCGCGATTCCCATAGGGATCGCTTCGCGAATCGCAACTGGCGCATCAACTGATAACCATCCATCTCTGGCATCCCAATATCGCTAATCAACAGATCGATCGGGAGGCGAGACAATAACCTTAATGCCTCGCGGGCGGATGCCGCCACCTGTACCTCAGCCCCCCACTGCTGCAAAACCACCCACAACAAATCCCGCATATCTGGCTCGTCATCCACCACCAACACCCGCAAACCAGCCAGCGGTGCGAGATTTTCGCAGGAGTTGCTCAAGGGAACAGCCCGCCCAACCCCCGCCGGGTTCGCCGGGGGGTGAGCGAGCAAGCGGGGCAGCCTGACGGTAAAGGTTGCGCCTAAGCCCTCGCCAGCACTCTCGGCATAAACTCGCCCCCCGTGCAATTCAACCAGGTGGCGAACGATGGCAAGCCCCAACCCCAACCCGCCAAACTGCCGGGTTGTACTCCCATCCTCTTGGCGGAAATACTCAAAGACATGGGGGACAAACGATGGAGCGATTCCCTTACCGCTATCTTTGACTTGAATTTGCAACTCATCGCCAATAGTTTGCAAGCGAACTTCAATCCGACCGCCAGAGGGTGTAAATTTAATCGCATTCGATAATAAATTCCACATCGCTTGCTGAAGCCGCATTGGATCGCCCAAGACTTCTCCCGCCTCTAGGTGAGTTTCCAGGGCGATCGCTTTTGCCTCGGCTGCTAAACGGACGGTTTCTAGCGCCCCTTCTAGCGGCAAGGCCATACTGAGAGCCGTCACATTCAAAAGCATCTTGCCTTGCAGAATGCGAGACACATCGAGTAAATCTTCAATCAGTTGTGCTTGCAGCTTGGTATTGCGTTCGATGATTTCTAGAGCTTTATCGGTGGTTGCTGGGTCAAACTGGCGCGATCGCAACAACCGCGCCCAGCCTAAAATCGGGTTGAGGGGCGATCGCAACTCGTGGGAGAGTACCGCTAAGAACTCATCTTTAATCCGGTTGGCGTCCTCTGCTTGAGCGCGGGCTTGACGTTCCCACTCCCAAAGCTGTTCTCGTTCGGCTTCTGCACGTTTGCGTTCGGTCATATCCCGACAAATCGATTGCACGGTGGGTAAGCCATTCAAGGTAAACAGGGTGGCACTCACTTCTACGGGAATACACTGCCCATTTTTCGTGCGATGTACGGATTCTATAACTACGTGTTTTTCGCTCTTTAACTTCTCCAGCGTCATCAGAGGCGTCACTGAGGTGGAATCGATAATCTCAGTGACAGACATTTGCAGGAGTTCTTCGCGGCTGTAACCCAGTTTGTGGCAAGCTTGTTCGTTGACTTCAATCAGTTGGCTGGGCGTGCCTTCGGGCGAGAGATGATAGACTAGCACCCAGTCTTCCATACCATTAAATAGGGTGCTAAAGCGGTGTTCGCGATCGCGCAGCGCGGCTTCCATCTGCTGGCGATCGCTAATATCGTAGAACGTCACCACCCCTGCTTTGATCTGGTTGTGGCGATCGCGAATGGGGGCAGCGTTGACCAGCATAATCCCCAGAGTGCCATCGCTGCGAATAAAACGAATTTCTTCCCCCGTGACGACTTCACCGCGTTGCACCGAACGAACCAGCGGCCATTCGTGGATTTGATAGGGACGCCCATCGCGATGGAAGCCTTGGTATTGACTTAAATGACCAAAATGTTCGAGGGTGGGAGGATTCGTCCAAATTTCTTGAATCTGCTCGTTGCTCAGGGTAATTTTGCCAGAGGGGGCTTCTGCAACCATTACGCCTGCGGGCATTTGTTGCAACACGGCTTCGAGTAATTCTCGTTCTGTTCTGAGTTGTTCGAGGAGTTGCTGTTTTTCGGCTTCTGCCTGTTTGCGGCTGCTAATATCGCTAACTAGGGCAACAAACCCA
>JAAHGE010000384.1 GCA_010672635.1 Desertifilum sp. SIO1I2
AGGAAGCCGAACGCGGGCGGCTCGACAAGAAGGGCCTGGTGCGCGCCATCATCGGCCACGAGGTCGGCGCCGGCGAACAGCGGCAGCGCCTGGCGATCGCGCGCGACGGAACCCCCCTCTTCTCGGCTCGCGACGTGTCGCGCGGCACCGCCGTCAAGGGCGTCAGTTTCGGTCATTATTCCCGTTTATGGGGTTGAGAAATACATTCTGGAAACCGTGCAGTCGGTTTTGAATCAAACTTATCAAGAGTTTGAAATTCTGATTGTTGATGATGAGTCGCCCGATCGCAGTATTGAGATCTGTCAGCAGTTGAACGATCCGCGAATCAAAATTATCCATCAGAAAAATCAGGGGATTTCAGCCGCTCGTAACGCCGGAATTCGTCAAGCAACCGGAGATTATATTTCGCTTTTAGATGGCGATGATATTTGGGTACCTGAAAAATTAGCAAAGCACGTTAAGCATTTAGATTCTTCTCCCAATGTTGGGGTGAGTTACAGTTATTCGGTGTTTATTGACGAGCAGGGTAAGTCTTTAGGAATTTATCAGATTTCGACAACCGAGGATATCACGCCCGGTCTAATTTTCTGCCGCAACCCAATTGGGAATGGTTCAACGCCTGTCATTCGCAAAGAGGTATTTGAAGAAATCAAATATCAAGAAAATTGGGAAGAAGGCGGGGTAGATTGCTATTTCGATCCAAGCCTGCGCCACATTGAAGATGTGGAATGTTGGCTGCGAATGTCGATTAAAACTCAGTGGGCTTTTGAAGGCATTCCAGAGGCGCTTACCCAATATCGCATTCATGGAACGGGTGGCTCGGCTAAGTTAGATCGTCAGTTGGAGTCGATGCTGCGCGTGATTGAAAAAACCCGCGCTTATGCACCAGAGGTGACAGAGCAATATGCAAAACCGGCTTTGGCGTATCAGTTGCGCTTTTTGGCGCGCCGAGCAGTACGCCTCCGAGATGGGGGACAGGCGGTTAAGTATTTTCATCAGGCGATCGCAACTTATTGGCGCATTCTGATTGATGAACCCCGGCGCACAGTTCTCACGGCGGGTGCGGCCTATTTGCTGTGGTTGCTGCCCCAAGGACTCTATCGCACAATGGAAGAATGGGCGCTCAAGCGTACGGGTAAAAATCAGGAACGCCGCATGATTCAAAACCCGATTGCTCAGTTAGAAATGTCGCAGTCGCAATAGAGAACTCTACCCGCAAAGTGCTGTTGCGTTAGCACACCAAGTAGCAGTGTTAAAACTGAGTGAGTCAGTTCAGTCTGTCATAACCTTACTGAGTACAGCCATAGCAGATTTCCAGCCAGGGGGAAATCTGCTTTTTGTTGTTGAGCATCTTTTTAAATCAGCCGATCGTATCTAAACGAATCCCGCAGCAAGTTCTAAAATTTGTCAACATAGGGGGAGTAACAAGAGCCTTGAACAAACCCTCAGACCGATCGCAAAGGATGCAAAATAGTGATGAATGACCTGATGGTAGAGGTTCAGGGACTCAAAAAACGATTTGGGAACACTGAAGCCCTACGCGGTATTAATCTATCGGTGGTAGCAGGTTCGGTTCTGGGCGTTTTAGGACCGAACGGTGCGGGAAAAACGACAACCATTAATTGTCTGACCACTTTAATTAAACCCGATGGGGGGAAAGCTGCGATCGCAGGCTACGATATCATCCGCGATCCAGCCTCCGTGCGGGCTTTAATTAGCGTGACCGGACAATTTGCCGCTGTTGACGAAGAACTGACCGCCCGCGAAAATTTAATCTTGTTTGGGCGACTGCTGCGCCTTTCTCACCACGACGCCGCCAAACGCGCCACGGAATTACTCGAACAGTTTGACTTAATGGCAGCGGGAAACCGCCGCGTTAAAGAGTTTTCGGGCGGGATGCGACGGCGTTTAGATTTAGCGGCGAGTATTGTCGCCGAACCTTTGGTTCTGTTTCTCGACGAACCCACCACCGGACTCGATCCGCGCAGTCGCCAGCAGCTTTGGGATGTGGTGCGCGAGCTGAAACAGCGCGGGATTACCATCTTTTTAACCACGCAATATTTAGAAGAAGCGGACGAACTTGCCGATCGCATTGTAGTGATCGATCGCGGGGAAGTCATTGCAGAAGGAACCGCAGATGAGTTAAAAGATCGCGTGGGAGGAACCTATTGTGAAATTCGCCTCGCCGATCCCAGAGATGAAGCAAAAGTCAGACAAGAATTAGGCGAGTTACACCAATGTCCGGCGGATGGAACGCTTGCACTTCCCGCCCCGGATCGAGTGGCAACTTTGACGGATGTGGTGCGCCGCATGGATGCGATCGGAGTGACGCTGGCTGATATTTCCCTACGACGACCGAGTTTAGATGATGTATTTTTTGAGTTAACGGGTCATACCACTGAGGATGCTGCAAAATCATGAGCAGGGATGCGATCGACCCTAGAGGCGATTTCAGCTTTAGGGCAAAGCAGATGGTAGCGACTCGCCGCGAGTCAGGACTAGAAAGCGCTATTCGGGATAGTTTAACCATTAGTTGGCGAAATTTAATTCGCCTGACCCGCACTCCCTCAGCAATTGTTTCGGTTTTGCTGTTCCCGATTATTTTCTTAAGCTGTTTTCTATTTGCCTTTGGGCGCTTTATGTCAGCTCAAGGGATTGATTACATTCAATACCTCGTCCCGATTATTACCTTACAGGCGATCTTTTTTACGGCAATGGGGGCGGCGGTGACGCTGACGAAAGATGTGCAAACTGGGATGTTGCAACGCTGTCGATCGATGCCGATTTCGCGGGTGGCAATTCTGGGCGGGTTGATGATTGCTTACTTGGTACGGGCAGCGATCGCCACCGCTATTTTATTATTGTTTGCCCATATTTACGGCTTTCGGTTTGAAACCGGGATTTTATCGGTAATTGCCTATTTTGCGATCGCCCTATTATTTGCGGCCACTGCGATCGCGGGATACTCTGCTTTAGCCCTAAAAGTCCGCCAACTCGATTTAGTCCAATCGCTGTTAATCGTCCCCTACGCGCCTTTTCTGCTATTGAGTAACGGATTTACCCCAGCGGAGAACTTTCCCTCCTGGCTGCAACCCTTTGTGCAGCATCAGCCCGTCAGTTATACCGCCGCCGCCCTCAGAGCCTTTTCTTCTAGGGGAGAGGATTTGTGGGTTCCGGCTGGGGGAAGCTTGCTCTGGCTAACCGGATTGTTGGTTTTATTATCCTTCATTGCAGTTCGACTGTATCGGGGACTGTCTTAAATGCCAAATTCTCCTGCTCAAATTCGCCAAATTGTCGCCACCCGACGCGAAGGGGGCTTAGGGCGATCGCTTCACGATGTTATCGTCTTAACGCAGCGCAATCTCCTCTTAGATCGACGCAACCCCGCTGTTATTTTAGGCGCAACTGCCTTCCCTATCTTTTTAATGGTTATCTTTACCGCCGGATTTTCCAGAGTGGTGGTTCCGGAGGGTAAATATGCAGAATATGCTCAATTTCTAGTTCCCCTCAGCGTCCTTCAGGGCTTATTGTTCAGTACCGTTAGTTTAGGCGTTGCTCTGTATAATGACCTGGATAAAGGGATGGATACGCGCTTGCGAACCCTCCCGATTGCTCGTTCTACTGTTATCGCCAGTCGCATTTTGGGTGGATTTGGGCGATTATTGATTCAGGAGATCGCGATCGTACTGGTCGGTCATTTCCTGGGTTTTCGCTTTCAAGCTGGAATTCTTGCAACCCTCGGTTTTCTGCTACTCGCCCCCCTGTTCGCTATTTCCTTTGCTTGGATTGCGATGTTGATTGCTGTAAGAGTGACAGCCCCCGAATCAGTACAGATTTCTATGAACCCCTGGCTGCTTCCCCTCACCTTCCTCAGCATTGGTTACGTTCCCCTAGAAGGGTTCCCCGAATGGTTGCAACCCTTTGTGCAACTCAATCCTGTCTCTTCCGCCGCCCAAGCTCTCCGAGGTCTTTCTAGCGGAATTCCAGCAACCCAACAGATTCTCATCACCCTTGCTTGGAGTTTGGCGATTACAATCGTCTTCGGTTTCCTCGCCATCCGTTCTTACCAGCATCGCAGCGCCTAGAGAGTGCTGAGTGTAAAGTGCTGAGTGCTGAGTGGGGAAGAGGGTGGGGGGATGGGGAGGTGGGGGGAAAAAGGAGTGCTGAGTGGGGAAGGAGTGCAAAGTTCCGAGTTCCGTAGCTTGCACACCAAGCAGCGGTGTTCCGAGTGGGGGGAAAATAGTGCTGAGTGCTGTTGCTGTAGCTTCCGCGTAGCGGTGTGCTGAGTTAATACTCACTAAGTTTTTCTATCTCTTCTTCCCCCATCCTCCCATCCTCCCATCCTCCCACCCTCTTCACCCCAATTCCCCATGATGTACGCCCCTGCAACAGAACGCAATCGAGAACCGATTCTCGCGGTACTTTTAGAGGTTTTACCGGCGACGGGAACGGTGTTGGAAATTTCTAGCGGTACGGGGGAACATGCGGTGTTTTTTGCACCCAGGTTAGCGCCGCGTCTTTGGATTCCTACAGATGTTAGCGCGATCGCGATCTCTAGTATTGCCCAATGGCGAGAAGAATATCCCGCAGAGAATCTCTATCCTCCTATGATGTTAGATGTCTGCGAACCCATTTGGCCGGTAGAACAAGAGGAACTCCCCGAACCCTTGCAAGCGTTTGACGCCAATCGCGATCCGATTCGGGCAATTGTCAATATTAATATGATTCACATTGCCCCTTGGCAGGCTTGTCTGGGCTTGATGGAAGGCGCGAGGCGGATTTTGCCTTCTGGAGGAATTCTCTATCTTTACGGGCCATTTAAGCGCGGTGGAAGGCACACAGCACCAAGTAATGAACAGTTTGACCAGAGTTTGCAAGCGCAAAACCCAGAATGGGGGGTTCGGGATCTTGATGAGGTGGTGGAGGTGGCGCAGTCTCATCAACTGAGATTCCTGAAGATGGTGGAAATGCCAGCAAATAATCTTTCTGTGGTTTTTCAAGCCTAGCCCTATCCTAGGGAATGAAGACGAGAATGGGTACCCTATGCCATTAAAATTTCCAGAACGTTTTGGAATCCGGTTTCTAACTCTGTTTGGGGTTGGATTTTTAGGGATTCTTTCTCTACCGTTTATGCTGCTTGCTCAATTGCGGAATCTTCCCGCACAGGTAAGCGTTTCGCCGATTGAATTAGCCATTCTTTCGCTGATTCAACCTACGATCTTACTGGCGATCGCAGTTGCTATGGGTACGTTTTTTGCCCCCAAGGTGGGATTTCGA
>JAAHGE010000385.1 GCA_010672635.1 Desertifilum sp. SIO1I2
CCTGTAGTTCCTCAAACTGAAGTTCCCGAACCGACCAGCATTGTGAGTCTGGCCTTGATTGGACTGGCTTTATCGGGTGGTTTGAAAAAGCGGATGCAAGCTGCGTAAATATAACAAATTCTCAGTCCTAGACTGAGAATTTGGGAAAAGATTGTAAAGCGTCTCTTCAATCGATTCCACAGATAGCCACAATTAACGCAACGTAAGCCTCGAACCGATCGCTCGCTTCTAAAAAATATCCAATTCTTGAGGTGCTTTCTAGCCAAGCCGCCGCAAAAAAAGCGCCCCTCAACGAAGCGCTGATTGCACGCACCCCAGATGGAATGTCGCCTAAAAAATCTTGTACTTTTAACCCGGCGGCCACTGCATAGCACGGCCGCCTAGAATATGCAGGTGAAGATGATTGACCGTTTGACCGCCCTCTTCCCCGCAATTAATCACAACGCGATAGCCATTATTTAACCCGACTTGTTCGGCGACGCGCTTCACCGTCAGCAATAAGTGACCCATCAAGGCATGATTTTGCGACTCTGCATCAGAGAGTTTAGCAATGGGTTCTTTAGGAATCACCAGAATATGAACCGGGGCCTGGGGGTTAACATCTTTAAAGGCTAGGGCTAGATTGTCTTCGTAAACAATCTCTGCTGGAATTTCCCGCCGGATAATTTTGCCAAAAATCGTATCTTGTGTAGTCATTGGGAATGCTTTGCTGATTTCCATCGTCAATCATATCGAACGAAGCATTGCCATGCTTGAATTCCCCCCCAGGTAGAGGAAGGCTTAATCTCAGAATGCCATTATCCCGATTAAGTATTGGCAAAGAGCAAGGATGTGGCATGGATTCGGTGAAAGAACTCATTCTACCAGGCAGCAAAAGCTCAGACTTTGATAAAGGCTCGCTCTTTTTTGTGGGGAATGCCACAGTTATTCTGCGTTATGCTGGATTGACGATTCTAACTGACCCCAATTTTCTGCACCAAGGTCAACACGTTCATCTGGGTTATGGTATCCGTTCGGCGCGTCGAACCAACCCGGCGATTGAACTCGAAGACTTACCCCCGCTTGATTTAATTATTCTCTCGCACATGCACGAAGATCATTTCGATCGCGTTGTTGAGGAGAAGCTAGATCGAGATTTACCGATTGTTACCACTCCCCACGCCACAGAAAAGCTGCAAAAGAAGGGGTTTAGAGCGCTGCACGCGATCGCAACTTGGGAAACCCAGCCCGTTACTAAGGGAGACACTCACCTCAAGATTACAGCCATGCCGGGAATTCATGGTCTTGGCATTCTGCAAGCCTTACTCCCGCCTGTGATGGGTAGTCTGCTGGAGTTTCAAGATTCTACCGGAAAGCAGCGCTTCCGCATCTATATAGCGTTTCTCGATTAACTGAGGTACACCCAGACTTCTGTTATGGGTTCGCTGACTGCCATTGCTGTATTTTATCTATTTGAGAAATGCTATATTAGCGGCGATACCCTCATTCACGAAGAACTCAAAGAAATCCCCCAACGCTACCCTGAGATTGACTTAGCGCTGATTCATCTAGGAGGAACCCAGGTTTTCGGGGTCTTGCTAACAATGGATGCCAAGCAAGGAGTAGAAGCGATCCAAATTATTTCTCCCGAAACCGCTATTCCTATTCACTACAACGATTACACGGTAATGAAGTCGCCCTTAGCAGACTTTATTAAAGCGGTAGAGGCTGCCGGCCTGCAAAATCGGGTGAAATACCTTCAACATGGGGATACTTATAACTTTGAAGGCTCTAATGCTTAAGACAATTCAAATAATGTTCCCTTTCCTGGTTTTTGTTGATCGTTCCAAAACGCTTCAAGCTGTTGAGCTACCCTTGCTCCTTCATAAGTCAAGATGATTTCAGCCCATCGGGAACGACGATTACTAACATGAGAGACGTATCCCATCAGTTGAAGAGCATCTAATACTGCATAATCTCCCAATGGACCATACATCCTACCGAACTCATCCTCCTCCTCATCACAATTTATTTCTGCTACAACATCCTCTTCACTGATGTTTGAGCGATCTGGTTTTATATACAGATAAATCAATAGTAAAGTTACCTGCATTTGATTGACAAACGTATTAGCCAATGTCTGCTTTTCTCTCTTAACTAGCCATAACAAACTACCAGACACAGCTTTTTCTAAGCTGGTAAATGGCTTCTCAATCCAGTTCCTTTGTCCATGTGATAAACCGCAAACTAAATAATTCTTATTACCCTCATCACTGCTCTCATCGTAAAACTCAAGGGCTAGGGAATCCGGTAAATTGATTTTAGTTAGCAATCTCCTCATGATGTATACTAGTTGCTTTGTTTATCAATACCGCCTCAGAATTTTATCAGAAATACTTGATGTAAGACTAAGGCTGTTTTTAGCCCAGTTAGCTATGAGAGGGCTTGTAGATTAATCGCTGCGATCGCAAAATTCAATGATGGGCGCGAGATTTTCCAATCTGTTGTAGAGATTCCCGCTGTTGAGCTTGGGCAACCCACTGAGAAAGCGTCAGGGGGGCGTTGCTTGATGGCAGAGGCGTGCTAGCAGAAGGCTGGGAGGTTTGGGGGCGCGTTGCCAAGAACCTCGGCCCTAAAATCAGCAAACCCAAACTCAACCAGGTGAGGGGATGGTTGCCCTGTCCGTTTTCAAGGATCTCTTTGAGATGAAAGGTGAGAACTGATTTTTCTAGATGAATCAGAGACATAGCGCGTCTGACCGAGAAAGAAGAACTTGAGATTTAGCCTATCAAATTTTGCAGATTAATAGAAAAGACTTGCAATAATTCTTGCAAAATGGGGGGTTACTTTGCCCAATCCCTTCCCGATTGGGTGGGGAACCTAGCGCGAGTCGAGTTGATGTTGGACGAGGGGGCGCAAGCTGTTCATTCCCGACGCGATCGCCGATCCATTATGGATCGCAGTGGCAACCAGCGGATTGAGTCCCACACTTGAGGCTAGACCGAGAGCAACTAAGTTGGGAAGAACGACAAGCATGGTATTTTGCTCAATTAGGGCGCGGGTTTGGCGAGAGATCGCGATCGCCTCCAACAGATCCAGCAAATTATTATTCATCAACACCACATCCGCCGTTTCCCGTGCAATCTCCGATCCTTTCTCAAACGATACCGACACATCCGCATAGGCAAGCGCCACCGAATCATTCAAACCATCCCCCACAAACGCCACCGTGCGTCCGGCGCGATGCAAATCCCGAACCACCTTCGCCTTTTGCTCCGGGAACGCCTCTGCATAGACGCGATGGGGGGAAATTCCGAGTTCTTGGGCCACCTGAGCCGCTCGTTGGGCGCGATCGCCTGTCAGCAAATGTAACTCAATCCCATAATCGCGTTGCAGCGCTCCGATCAGGTCGCGGCTTTCAGGGCGGAGCGGATCGCGGTATTGAATTGCCCCTTGAAAACGGCGATCGCAGGCGACATAAATCAAGGATTGCCAGCAATCTGCCTCCGTCGCCCGACCGTTGCCCCACTCCACCCCGGCTTGCTGCAAAAAGCGCTCGCTGCCAACCAACACCTCTATGCCTTCCACTTGCGCCCGCACGCCCAAACCCACCTCATAAGCCCATTCTCCCCGCACGGGAATTTCCAGATTTTGTGCTTTAACATGCTCAACGATCGCTTCCGCCACCGGATGGTTGAGGCGCTGTTCTGCCGCCGCCGCCAGTTGCAGTATCCTCTGAGCCGATAAACCCGCCTCAACAGTTTGCACCCCCGCGATCGCGATCGTGCCTTGCGTCAGCGTTCCAGTTTTGTCAAAAACAATCGTATCCACCTCCGCCAACTGTTCTAAGGTGCGGCCGCTGCGGACTAATACCCCATGCCGCGTGGTGTGGCTCAATGCGCCGAGGAAAGCCGTCGGAATGGAAACGCGAATGCCCGTCACAAAATCTAACGTCAAAATCGCCGCCGCCCGCGCCGGATCGCGACTGGCCATCAGTACGATTGACGCCAGCAACAGGGACGGTAGAATCAAGCGATCGGCGAGTTTCTCGGCATAGTTCGCCATGCGCGTATCATGGACGGGTGCTTTTTGTAGTAGCTCAATGCTGGCGGCGGCGCGGGTTTGGTTGCCCACGCGCTCGGCACGGAGGTAAAGTTGTCCAGAACGCACCAAGGTTGAGGCGAAGACGCGCTCTCCCACCTGGCGGGCAACAGGCATGGCTTCCCCGGTGAGGCTTTGTTGATCGACAATAGCCGCTCCTTGAATCACCGTGCCATCTACCGGAATTTGTTCGCCGGGATAGACCACAACCGTATCGCCAACTTGGACGCGATCGCTCCTAACTTGCTGCGGGGGACCATCGCCCGACTTCACCCAGGCAAAATGCCCGATGGCGTCCATTAAATTCGTCGTTTGGATTTCAGTAGAACGGGCGGTTTGTTCTCGGATGATATCCCCAAACTCATGCAGGGTAATCGTCAAGGCTGGCGTTAGCAATTTACCCTGAGCGCCGCTTAAACTCAACGCCAACAAATCCAAACAGTCAATATTTAAGCGATGCTGTTCGATGGCACTTTTCCAAGCCCGTTTCGCAACCGGAAAGGCGGCCGCCAATAGCGCGATCGCAGCCACCGGACGCAGAAACGTCCACCGGGGGAACCGACAAACTAACGCCAGTAATGAGGCGGTTAGCGGTAAGCGCAGGCTCGACCATTCCCCCTCATCGGAGGGTTCTAAACTTGCCTCAGTCGGCGACGCTTGCACCTCGGTTTCTACCTCTGGCTCAGGCAGTTCTCCACTCAGGCGTTCTAGGTAATCTAAGAGAAGATCGGGAAGTTGTTGCTCAATTGCCGATCCGGGCCGATACTGAATCAAGAGCGAACAAGCTGCTTGATTGATGCGGACGTAAAGAATATTGGGAGTTTGTTCTAAATACCACTGCAATTTTTCAGCCCGACGGGGAGAGCTTCCCAGCCCAGGGATGCGGAACCGCATTCGCCCGATGGTGCGGTGAACAATTTGATAGCTATAACGGTAGCCACCCTCATTCAGAGAGTCCCTATTGTACAAACCCTTAGCCTCACTGATTTCTAACTCAGCATTAACTTCTCTCCATCCCCCCCTACCGTGTATACACATCTAGGGTACGAACCCTAAATCCCCGCGCTGACGCGCCGCTGCGCTAGAAAAAAGGGGGACTTTGAATCCGGTTCTCCCCTTTTGTAAGGGGGGCTAGGGGGGATCAAAACCTTGTAGAACAACACTAGAAGACTTCTATATACACG
>JAAHGE010000386.1 GCA_010672635.1 Desertifilum sp. SIO1I2
TCTCATAACCATTAACGATATAAAAGTTGAGCAACGAAAGGAGGGGCGGGCAAAATAATAGCCAACAGCAGAAATAAAACCAACAACCCACTTAAGTCGCGACGGCTATCCAATTCGCTGACATCATTTAGAGCCGGTTCGTCGTAAATGGGCATTAACAATAAGATAACGGCCCAGAACAAGAACGCCCGCTGCACGAAAGCCAGGATCAAGACGAGAAACCGGGCGACTTGTCCGACAACGGCGGCGGTTCTCTGTCCGTACATGGCATGGACGATATGACCGCCATCAAGTTGACCGACGGGCATTAAGTTTAAAGCAGTCACCACTAAACCTAAACAACCTGCCACTGCAACTGGATGCAGTTTTAAGGCGCTTGTTGCCGTTAGGCTGCTACCCAATACCAGTTTACTGAGCAGGGCAATCACGAAAGAAGACTTCGGGTCTAGGGCATTAAAATTGAGAATGCTGGCTTCGTCGGTTAAGGGGACAATCTCCGACTGGGACAAGCCCCAGAGTAAAAACGGGATGGTGGCGACTAAACCGGAAACTGGACCGGAAATGCCCACGTCAAATAGGGCTTTGCGGTTGGGGACGGGCGAGCGAATTTGGATAAATGCGCCAAACGTGCCCAAAAAGAAGGGCACTGGAATAAAGTAAGGCAAGGTGGCCCGAATTCGATAAAAGCGGGCGGTCAGATAATGACCGAGTTCGTGAATGCCCAAAATAATCAGTAAGGGTAAGGCATAGGCAAGACCGGATAGCAGTAAACTGGGGTCATTTTCTAAGGCGACTTCCGAAACCTGAACGATCGCAACGGCCCCAACCAGGGTTGTGGTTAATAGGGTAGCTGCTAGCAACCCGAATGCCAGCAGCGGGCGAGTGAGGCGTTCGGGTTTGGCTTTACCCTTAGCTTGTGGGTTGGGGAATAGGGTAAAGAAGGGTTTTCCGTTGGGACCTTCTTGGAAGACAACCAGAAAGCGATCGCCAAATTGCCCTTCAATGTTCTTTTTAATGGTTTCGTAGGCGTTGGTCGAGTTGGTTCGCAACTGGCCTTTGCAAATCACCACCTGCGGGCGATATTCAATATCTTGCAAGTAGTACACTGACCAAGGGAAACAGCCTTGCAGTTGCGTTTCTTCGTCGCGGCTGAAGGGGCGCAGTTTATTTTCGGGAGCGTCTTTTGAAGGTAAGGTGGCGCTAGTGACTTGCTCGGTAGGTTGCTGTGGCGGTTGTTGAGGCATTCCCCGCCGCCCCAGTTGGATCAACCACCAGTAGATCAACGGACAAATGATGATGGGAACGAGGACTAATAAGGGAGGTGGAGGTGTATTTTGACCGTACCTCAACGTCCACATTGTCCAAATTAGAGCCGGGGCCATCATCACTAACCATAACAACCAGACTGGGGTACGGGTGATGCCAGCGACGCTACGCTGCACAATAAAGTAGGTAATCAGTCCTAAAATGAGTAATAAGCTAATCATGCCTTTCGTTCGCAGCGCTACGGCCAAACAACCTAAAGCTGTTCTTGAGTCTATTGTGGCATTTCCACCGAATCGGGAAACGCTTGGGGGAACAGCCTACTTTATTGTAGAAAAAGACGCTAACCTCCTGATTGATTGTCCGGCGTGGAATGAGGAGAATCTAGGTTTTCTTCAGAATGCGGGGGGAGTGCGTTGGTTATTTTTAACCCATCGGGGGGCGATGGGACGGGTTAAGGAGTTTCAGCAGGCGCTAGGTTGCGAGGTGGTGATTCAGGAACAGGAGGCATATTTGTTACCGCAATTAGAGGTGACAGCGTTTCAAGATGAGATTGTGCTGAACGACCGCTTTCGCGCCTTTTGGACGGCGGGCCATTCTCCGGGATCGGCGTGTTTGTACGATTCGGCTTTCGGTGGGGTGTTGTTTTCGGGCCGACATTTGTTACCCAATGCTCAGGGGGAACCCGCACCGCTACGCACGTCTAAAACGTTTCACTGGCCGCGACAGTTGCGGAATGTGGAACGAATCTTACAAGCGTTTAGCCCAGAAACGTTAAGTTTTATTTGTCCTGGGGCTAGTACGGGTTTTTTGCGGGGCAAGGGGGCGATCGCGCCGGCTTACGAACAATTGGCTAAACTGGATTTGAGTGCTTATCGGCAGCAAAAACCCGTGTTGTGATGGCTCAAGCCGAATTTTATTTCGATCCTGAATTTAACCATTTTTTGGCGTTCGATCGCTGCGATCGCGCTTTTGAGTTTGCATTTCAGGATCGACCCTCGGTGAAGGATGCGATTGAATCGTTGGGGGTGCCTCATCCGGAGGTTGATATCATTCTCGTTAATGGGAGGAGTGTCGATTTTTCGTATCTTCTCCAAGATGGCGATCGCCTTGAAGTTTACCCGATCTTGCGATCGCCAAAGATGACGCCCCTCATCCATTTGTGTCCGGGAAAACCCGATCCGTTGGGCTTTGTGCTAGATGTCCATTTAGGGAAGCTGGCGTCTAGTTTGCGGATGCTGGGGTTTGATACGCTGTATCGCAACCACTGCGATGATGCGGAGTTGGCGGAAATTTCTGCAACGCAAAACCGGATTTTACTGACGCGCGATCGCGGTTTGCTGATGCGCTCTATTGTTCGCTATGGTTATTCTGTTCGCTCTACAAATAGCGATCGCCAATTGAGCGAAATCTTAGAGCGATTTGACTTACTCGGCGAGGTGCAGCCGTTTCGCCGCTGTTTGCGCTGCAATGGTCTGCTGCACCCAGTCGATAAAGAAACCATTGTTGACCAAATCCCAGCCCAAACGCAACAACATATTAATGAATTTCATCGCTGTCAAGATTGCTTGCAGATTTATTGGCGGGGCGCGCATTATCAAAGAATGCAACAATTCATTACAGACTTATTGACACCCTAGCTAGGTTAAAGGTAATCCCAGGTTGCTCGCTTACAGAAGCATACGGGTTACAAACCTCAAAGGTTGGGGAAAGTAAAGTTGCATGTATTCTGAAGCATTGGGAAAATTTCTCAGAAAAATATTTAAATCTTTTTGAATCTTTACGAAACGATTTATCGTGTAACTTTGTATGAAGAAAGCCCAGGCAACGCTTGACCATTAGTCACTCTTATCTTTTGGGATGTTCAGCAAAATCAAAAGTGCAATAAAATGTTTGGGAAGCATTAATAAGAGGTTGACAAAGATTCATGATTGTAACAATTAGTTGCATCCTAGCCTTATTACTAATCAGCCGTAACATTGAAAAGCCGAACGTAGGCCCGCAGTTGCCCTTTGCACTGCCTCCCCTGCTTCCCAGCATTAGCATTCCCACCTTTATCGCGGCGATGTGTGCCGGTCATATCCTGGGATTTATTCTGAAGTTTACCTTGGGTGCAGCCCTCCCTGGCTAACTTAAGTTAATAAACTAGGCAGACTTTTAGACGCAATGGGCATCCGCCAGCCGGTACCAAATGCCCGTTGCGTAATTTTTAGACCGGGGGGGGCTTGACGGCGTTTAAATTCTGCCCTAGTTACTAATTGAATCACCCGATTCACAACATTAAGATCGTGACCGGCCCCAACCATTTCTTGAGGGGATTGATGCTCGTGAATAAAGCGATGCAGGATATCATCTAAAATTTCATAGGGCGGTAGAGAATCCTGGTCTACTTGACCGGGTTTGAGTTCTGCACTCGGCGGTTTAGTCAACACATTTTCGGGGATAATTTCTCTATCGGAATACTGATTTAACCAGCGACAGAGGTCGTAAACCCGCGTTTTAGGAACATCCGCGATCGCCGCTAATCCGCCATTCATATCCCCGTATAGCGTACAATAGCCCACCGCCATTTCCGACTTATTGCCCGTCGAAATCAGCAAATGGCCAAACTGATTCGCCACCGCCATCAACAAATTACCCCGAATCCGCGATTGAATATTCTCTTGGGCAATTCCTGGAGAGGTTCCTACAAATAACTTATCCAAAGCCAGATCGTACCCCTGCATCAAATCGCCAATGGGGATAATTTCCGTCCTAATTCCCAAATTTTGGGCTAATTCCAGCGCATCCTTTACCGAATGGTCAGAACTATAGGGAGAAGGCATCAACACCCCCAATACATTTTCCGCCCCAATTGCCGCCGCTGCGATCGCCGCCACCAACGACGAATCAATTCCCCCGCTTAACCCCAAAACCACCTGAGAAAAACCGCACTTGCGTGTATAGTCTCGCACCCCCAAGACTAACGCCTGCCAGACTTCCGCCTCCTCAACCTCCAGCAACGCCGCGCAGGTTGTTTCCGGTAAAACTTGCAAATCCCCATCGTAGCCGAGAACCACCTCATCCGCCTCAAAGCCACGGGCGCGACAGACTAACTCCCCGCGACGATTAAACGCTATGCTACACCCATCAAAAATCAAATCATCATTGCCCCCAACCTGATTCGTATAGATAATCGGTTGATGATAGCGACTCGCCCCATGAGACAGCATCGCCTCCCGTAGCTTTTGCTTTCCCACGCTATAGGGAGACGCCGATAAATTCACCACCACATCTACACCCAACTGGGCTAAATCGGCAATGGGATTTACCCGATAACTCCGCTTTCCCCAAAACAACTCATCGTTCCATAAATCCTCGCAGATCGTCACTCCCACCTTCACCCCGTCCAGGGTAAAGAAATGACTCGCTTCCCCAGCGGCAAAATATCGATCTTCATCAAACACATCGTAGGTAGGCAGCAAACGCTTGTGAAACACCTGCTGCACCCGACCCCCTTTTAAGAGGTTCATGCTGTTAAACAGGGGTTTATCGCCCTGCTGATGGGCATCGGGATTAGGTTCAACCGTGCCGACCAACACCGCCACCTCTGGGGGCAAAGCCTCTGCCAGTTGCGCGACAGCGATCGCCATTGCTTCAATAAAACTAGGGGCCATCAGCAAATCTCGCGGCGGATAACCGCATACCGACAACTCCGGCGTCAACACCAAGCGTACTCCCTGACTTGCAGCCCGCTTCGCCGCCTCTAAAATCTGTTGGGTATTACCAGCAATATCCCCAATGGTGGGGTTCAATTGTGCGATCGCAATTTTCAACATGACACAATTAGCAAATCAGAACATCGCAAACAACAAGCCTGCAACCCAAACTCCCCAGCATCCCCTTCTTCCCCCCATCCCCCCACCTCCCAATCTCCCCATCCTCTTCACTCGGAACTCGGAACTCGGAACTTTGCGCTCTAGATAAACACCAAAGGCGTGTCCTTAACTCCCTCTTC
>JAAHGE010000387.1 GCA_010672635.1 Desertifilum sp. SIO1I2
TGGTTAAAGAATCAGACATAGAAAGTTTGAAATGCGATCTCAAGACATGGATGTGAATAATTGTAACGAAGACGGCGTATATCGAGCGCAATCCGAAAGATAGAAAAATTTTCCCCAAAAAAAGCAACAGCAATTAAGCTGGTGCGATCGCCATCAATAAATTTTGACCCTCGCGACTTAGCAGTCGTAGTAGAGGGAGAATTCGTAAGGGTGAGGGCGCAGACGCATGGGGTTGACTTCATTGTCGAGTTTGTACTCGATCCAGTTGTTGATGAAGTCTTCGGTAAATACCCCACCGACTGTCAGGAATTCGTGATCCGCTTCTAGGGCTTTCAGTGCATCTAACAACGAACCTGGGGTAGAGGGGATTTTTGCCAACTCTTCAGGAGACAAATCGTAGATATCCACATCCAGGGGTTCGCCCGGATCGATTTGGTTTTTAATTCCATCAATCCCCGCACACAGCATCGCCGCAAACGCTAAATAGGGGTTAGAGGTCGCATCGGGACAGCGGAACTCTAAACGCTTCGCCTTGGGATTGGTACCCGACAGGGGAATCCGAATCGACGCCGAACGGTTGCCTTGAGAATAGGCCAGGTTAACGGGTGCTTCAAACCCTGGAACCAGACGCTTGTAGGAGTTGGTGGTGGGGTTGGTTAAAGCCAGCAGCGCGGGTGCGTGCTTGAGGATACCGCCAATGTAGTGCAGTGCCGTTTGGCTTAAGTTGGCGTAGCCATCGCCCCAGAAGGTGGGTTGACCGTCTTTCCAGATGGACTGGTGGGTGTGCATCCCGGAACCGTTGTCGTTAAACAAGGGTTTGGGCATGAAGGTGACGGATTTACCGTATTTGCGGGCTACGTTTTTAATGACGTACTTGTAGGTCATTAAGTAGTCGGCGGCTTGAACGAGGGAGGCGAAGCGGAAGCCTAACTCGCACTGACCGCCTGTTGCTACTTCGTGGTGATGTTTTTCGATGGGAACGCCGCATTCTGCCATCGTCAGCAGCATTTCCGTCCGCATGTCTTGCGAGGTGTCGGTAGGCGCAACCGGGAAGTAACCTTCTTTGTAGCGCGGCTTGTAGCCGAGGTTTCCGCCTGCTTCCTCTTTGCCAGAGTTCCAACGACCTTCAACGCTATCTACGTAGTAGTAACCTTTGTTTTCGGTTTGGTCGAAACGAACATCGTCAAAGATGAAAAATTCAGCTTCCGGACCGATAAAGGCGGTATCGCCAAGTCCGGTGGAAATCAGGTAATCAATAGCTTTTTGAGCAATGGTGCGAGGGTCGCGGCTGTACCATTCCCCGGTACGCGGTTCTTTGATGCTACAGATCATGCTCAGAGTGGGAACTTCCATGAAGGGGTCGATCCACGCTGTAGTGGGATCGGGTACCATCGCCATGTCAGATTCGTTGATTGCTTTCCAACCCCGGATGCTAGAACCGTCGAAGGGAACGCCGTCTACGAAAGAACTTTCATCGATTTGATTGTAGTAAAACGAGCAATGCTGCCAGATTCCTGGCATATCGATGAATTTCAGGTCGATCATTTTGATGTCGTTGTCTTGAATCATCTTCAAGACATCTTGCGGGGTCTCTGGCATGAATGACTCCTTAAGTGCTTATGCGGGTCTAATTCTGGATAATAATGAGCTTTAGTACAGGTCTAGTCAAGAGGCGATCGCGCATTGCTTGCGATCGCTGGTGATGAGTTTACCTGCCTATCCTCAAAGAGCCTGTCTGTTGCTCAACGTCATCAAACAAGCGAAGTTGGGTTGAAAGACTCGCCGAAGAGACACGCTCTCTGTGCGTTGGTCCTATGACTGAGCGCCATAGCTTCAGTCGTCCTGCCTCATCCTAGGGACAGAAGTTCTGAGATTTTGTATCTAAGGCTACAAAACTTTACTCTATCTCTGGGGGAAATCTAGAAAAAGATTAAAAATTGTATTGAAATTAACAGAAATCAAATTTTGGGGGCGTTGTCAGGTAAATTTGTATTTAAAGCTACAGTTTTTCAAAGCAATGATTGATAGCGCTTTTATAGATCTCGATTGGCAAGAAGCGGATGAATTCTGTCCCGGCACGCAGGTTGAACTCAAGCAACGTCCTGGTGTTGTGGATACGATCGCAGCTTACGATCCGATGATGGTACCGCCGATTTGGTTGTGTAACGATCCGCAACCTCGCTATCCTGAAGAGTTGCAAATTGTTAAGTCTGCGGCGCGGGATTGGTGGGGCGAATCGCAGGTACAAACGCGCTCTTACCCAGCCTGTCAGATCTTGCCAATGCGAAACGTAGCCAAAGTTTGCGCTATTGGGTGTTAAGTTTAGCATTGCGACGATCGCCCCCCGGCGCGATCGCATTAGCCCATCAGAACGCGCTCGATTTTATAGTAAACTTAGCCTGGAGTAGGGGACAGCCGGAATGCTGGAAAAGAGGCGAACCCTCTGCACCCTCGCACCTGGATCGAGGGAAAATCCGGTTCGGCAATCTCAACTCAGCTTATTTCGATTGGCACCCGTGCCAATCGTTCTCGACTGAATTGACCGCTAGGTTCAAGCCTAGTGAGTTCTTGAGGTTAACACTTATTCGATGAGTTCGTGGGAATTTGCCCTTTGGGGAATGAATGTTTAATCGCCGATCGCTGAACCGATCGACGCTTGGCGACAAATTGCCCAGAACGCGTCAACATCACACTTGGGAATAGCAAACAATCTATTTAGACACAGTGTTGGGAGAGCAATTGTATGCGGGACGCAGTTACGACATTAATTTCAAATTACGACATTACAGGCCGCTACCTTGACCGCGATGCCATCGATCGCCTCAAATCCTACTTTGATACGGGTTTGGGCCGCATCCAAGCCGCAACGGCTATTAACGCCAATGCAGCCAGCATCGTCAAACAAGCTGGTTCGCAGTTATTTGAAGAACTGCCCGAACTCATTCGCCCCGGTGGAAACGCTTACACGACTCGTCGTTATGCCGCCTGTCTGCGGGATATGGATTATTACCTGCGCTATGCTAGCTATGCCCTAGTTGCAGGCGACAACTACGTCTTAGACGAGCGCGTTTTACAAGGGCTGCGGGAAACTTACAACTCCCTGGGCGTTCCCATCGGTCCGACGGTGCGCGGCATTCAAATGATGAAAGAAATTGTTAAACAGCAAGTTGCAGCGACAGGTGTTAGCGATACCTCCTTTGTCGATCAGCCTTTTGACCATATGTGTCGCGAATTAAGCGAACAAGATATCTAAAATCAACCTTTGGGTGAAGTGGGAAGTTGGAGAGATGAGACGCTACCATTTGGCGGTAGCCAATCGCATCCTTTCAGCTTCTCACTTCACGCCGTTTAGCTAACCAAAGTAAGGCGGTTCATTACCAGGTTTCCACTTAATATTGCAACCAATACTCGGTTTTTGATTGGGATTAATGGGACGATCGGCCAATAGCGCTTCAATGGCAGACCGCAAATCTCGACCGGTAACGGGTTGATTGTTTCCTGGGCGGCTATCATCTAGCTGTCCGCGATAGACTAGGATGCGCGAACGATCGAATAAGAAGAAATCGGGCGTACAGGCGGCGGTAAAAGCTTTAGCAACTTCCTGGGTTTCATCATAGAGAATGGGAAAGACAAAACCGTTTTCGGCTGCCATTAGCTGTAGGTGTTCGGGAGAGTCTTGGGGATAGCGATCCACGTCATTGGAACTAATGGCGATCGCCCCCATTTCCCCACCACTATAATCTTGACTGAGCTTGGCTAACTCGCCCTTAATATGCTGCACAAACGGGCAATGCTGGCAGATAAACATCACTAATAAAGCTTTTTGGTTGGCAAAGCTTTCTAATGACATCATTTGACCCGATACGACATCAGGCAATTGAAAATCAGGCGCTTGAGTTCCTAGCGCTAACATGGTTGAGGCTGCTTTTACCATAGGTCTACTCAATGGCTCCAAAACACTTCATACATTACTGTGGATCTTTCTAGTGTATTGAAGCCAACGACTCGCGACCTCTTTAAAGAGAGAGGGTTTAATCAACAACGCGAATTCGACCTTGACGCAAACCTTCAAACACGCGGTCAATTTGCTGCTGTTCGCTGAGATTTAGACTATTTTTTGACAATAACGCAGACATAAAAACCTGTTGATCGGCGCGGGTAATGCGACGCGTTTCAAAAATGCGCTCAACAATGGCTTCTACAGCTAACGGAGGGGCACAAACTCGTTCGGACATTGTGGATAGCTCAACGCTAGCTTCAGTATGGGGGATAGCGGATAAAGAAGTTGTGAGATTTTGCTCAAGAGTCTGTGAAGATTAACCCCCCAAAGGGCGATCGCCCTCCTTGACCGAAAATTTGGGTACATGCCTACCCCCCTTCGATACGCTCAGGGCATCGCTTCGAGGGGGACTTTTAGGCTGGATATCTTCAGGGAGGAGTTTGAATCAACGTATATACATTTATTCAGACAATGAGTAGAATGCTTGTATGTTGAATCTCACCTGCGAGTACAAACTCATTCCCACCGACGCCCAACGCCAAACCTTCGACCGATGGCTAGCAATTTGCCGCAAGGTCTATAACTATGCGTTGCGAGAACGTAAAGACTGGGCTAATTCTCGTAAGTGCCATCTCAATTCATGCAGTATCAAACAGGAATATATTATTCCGGTTGATACGCCTAAACCTACGTTCTACACTCAGTGCAAATCCTTGGCTGAGGCAAAAAAGACAATCCCTGAACTCAAAGAACCTCATACCCATGTCCTGCAACAAGTCCTGCGGCAACTTGAAGCCGCATTTGTAGCTATGTGGGAACGAGGACACGGTTTTCCGAGATTCAAGAAACGGATGCGCTCGTTTGTATTTCCACAGTTGAACTTAGAAACCGTCAGGAAGTTTGAGGGGAACTGGGAAGTCAATCTTCCTAAACTCGGTTGGGTGAAGATGCGTCTATCACGCCCTATTCCTGAAGGGTTTGAAGTCAAGCAAATCCGTATCGTTAAACGGGCATCGGGCTACTACGCTATGCTTTCGGTGGCAATGGATGTAGAGGTTCCCCAAGCTGTACCATCAGGACATGGCATAGGGATTGATTTAGGTCTAGAACACTTTTTGGCAACCTCCGATGGTCAATTGATAGGAAGACCTCGATTCTTTATAGAGGGACAATGCAAGCTGAAATCGCTGCAACGTCAACTCTCACGCAAGAAAAAAGGGTCTAGGAAGTTCCGTCAACTCAGCCATCGAATTGCCA
>JAAHGE010000388.1 GCA_010672635.1 Desertifilum sp. SIO1I2
CTTGAACAAGATTGAACATTGGTGGTTTGTCCTCAAGAATTGGATGCGACAGCGGTGGGATGAATTTGCTAGCTTTCGTGATTGCGTTGATTCTGCTTTCCATTTCTGTCCTAATGTTACTTCGTAACGCTATAATTACGAAAAATTAATCAAAAAAATCCCGATAGACCTCAAAACTCCAGATTAAGTAAATGTGAGTTTACGGTTTATGAGGTTGATAAAATGCCACCTAGTGCTAGCAACTCCTTCCCTGGAGACGATCGGTGTGAGACATTAAACAATATTAGGAGAGTGATATCTCAGTTACCTAATATTTCTCAGACTGACAAAGATACAGCTATCAAAGGTATTGACATGGCTATGAAGCTGTTAAAGTGCGATGATTGATTGTTTAATCATGTGGCACCAATCATTAGTCAGCATCTACCACTTCTAATGAGTTTAAGGATTAATGTATAGGTACTAAAGTTGCTCAATTAGAAAGTCAATCATTTTATGTAGGGCATAAAATTCCTCATCTAACATTCCTTCTTCAAGAGTTACCTTTGATTTAATGTAAATGAAACTTTCTCTATAGGGTTGTGATAAATCAACACTTCGACTTAGATTTAACTCATCAAGTGTTTTACGTAAAGGCTTGGCATACATCATGCTATTATAAAACCAATTAATATATTCTACAATATCCTGTTGAAAATCCACCTTCTTAGTTAAAAGTATATCATTTGAATATTTGTCAAAAATTAATTCTGTAACTTCTTGAATCCATGCATTTCTTTTTGTTTTTACCCAAAGTGCTGCCTTCAGGTAAGATTCGGCTTGCTTATTTTGTCTATTTAAGTCATCTAGAGACTGAGATAACTGATGTAGCATTACGTTAATACTATCATCATGTATTCCTCTCTCATATGCTTGCTTAGAAACGCCATAAACTAATTCTCTAGCTTGCTGTAACTGCTGATTAACTTGACACCATTTTTCATAATAACAATTATCAATATCTTTAAGTTTTTCTATTTCACGTTTCTTCTCATTAAGTTCATTTTCAAGGTGGCGAATTATTTTGTCTTTTTCAAAAAATCTTTTTATGAAATTAACTATTTGTTGGGGTACTAAGAAAATATTTTCTCCATTCAAAATACCAATCTGTGTAATATTATTGTAGTCGCGTGCAGCCTGTATGACATTCTTGCCTGCCTTACCTTCTTGCTTCATGGGAATTAACCGCTGTCTAGAATGATTTTTGAATATATAAGGTCGTTTTATCTATTACTTATGGGCTTGGGGAAGTTGTAGAACTAGGCTGTGACTGCTGCGTATTTTGTGGGTTTCGTATTGAACCAAGATTTAATGTCCAAGCCAATCCGCCTAATGCTAAAATACCTATTACCAAAAATGAGATCCACAAATTTATATTAGTTGTGTTAGTATAATTTCCTCCTACCTGGATTGAGTCCCTCCCCGCTTTGGCTTTTTGGGATTTCTGTTCATCAGGTGAATTGCCTGTCATAGTATATTTATACTGTGATAAAAATGTTACAGGCTAAGTTATTGCATTTTTTGAACTCTTGGTGTGATTTAAATCACTTGCGGGATTGTCCTCCACAAACGCCTGGTGTCACTTGAATCGTATTATTATAGAGGCGTTCAAATAGTAAAGCTCGCTCCTCCAGTGTCAGAGATTCAATAATTTGCACTAGCGAATTCACCAGTTTTGCGTTCATTTCCCTTCGCTCGAATTGCGTCATAAACCTCAAGAGAAAGCGTCTTATTTCTATTATTGACCAACTCTAATAATCGGAGACTGAACGGGTAAACGCTGCCTGACTTTCCCAGAAAGAATAGTCAACTGACAGCACCTCTCACTCAGACAAGCTACTTTATCCCCCATATCCCCACCCTGTTTTGAAGTGAGGTTTGGCTGTGCGAAATGGGAATGCTAAGGCTGGTAGAGATTAACAGATGCATTACGAGTTGTCATGAATCCTTTACTTCCTCAGTGCGAAAGCTTGTCAGATCGGGTGGAAAGTATACTGGAACTGGTTTCTCAAGAACCAACGCTGCGAGTACAAGATGTTTCCGCCGTACAAGCCTCTCTGAAAAAAGCGATTTCTCCTAAATTTGAAATTGTCTTTGCGGGTGCATTTAGTGCGGGTAAGTCGATGCTAATTAACGCGCTGTTAGAGCGAGAATTGCTGTACAGTGCAGAAGGACACGCGACGGGAACTGAATGTTATATTGAGTACGCCGAACCGCCAGATGAACGGGTGGTTCTCACTTTCTTAAGCGAGGCGGAAATTCGGGAACAAGCGGCGGCGTTATGTCAGCGCTTGGGACTGGCGGCGGTAAATAATATTAATCAGGCTGAAGTGGTGACGCTGTTGCGCCAAGGTTGCGAAGCCATTATTCAGCAAGAAGGCGGGGAAAGCCGTTCGGAACGCGCTAAACAGGCTAAGGCGCTAATTTTATTATTGGAAGGATATATTAGCAACCGCGATCGCATTCACACGCTGAATAATGCTACCTACTCTATGGAGCAGTTTAACTTCTCCAACCTTAAGGAAGCCGCAGGGTATGCGCGACGGGGAAGCAATAGCGCGGTGTTGAAGCGTTTGGAGTATTACTGCTATCACCCGTTATTGAAAGATGGTAACGTTTTGGTGGATATGCCGGGGATTGATGCACCTGTGAAGAAGGATGCAGAATTAACCTATCGCAAAATAGAAGATGAGGAGACTTCGGCGGTTGTCTGCGTGTTGAAACCTGCTTCCGCTGGGGATATGACGACGGAAGAGACGGAATTGATGGAGAAGATGCGGGAAAACCCTGGAATTCGCGATCGCGTTTTCTATGTCTTTAACCGCATTGATGAGACTTGGTATAATACCCAATTGCGCCAGCGTCTCGATGAGTTAATTAATACCCAATTTCGCGATACCAGCCGCATCTACAAAACGAGCGGCTTACTGGGATTCTACGGCAGTCAGATTAAAGGCACAAGTGGGGGCGATCGCTTTGGCTTAAACTCTATCTTCGCTGAAAGCATCAAAAGCCTCAACGGGGTGGAAGAAACGCCGCAGTTTGTCAGCGAGTTTAACCGTTACTGCACCTCTGGGAAGCTTCCCCATAGCAAATTCCGCATTTCTGTGAATAGCTATGAAACCCCTAATGAGAACTACGTGCGAATTTTAGCAGAACAAGGGACGACTTTAGTTCAACAACTGATTGACGATAGCGGTATTGAGCAATTCCGCAGCGCCATTACCCGCTATCTGTTAGAAGAGAAACGGCCTCAACTGTTTGCTAACCTCGCAGACGACTTACAACCGATCTGCATTAACCTGAGCAAATTCTATCAAAGTCTGCAACGTAATTTAGACAGCCAGCCGCGAGAAATTGAGGCGATGAAGTCTCGCGAACTCGAACAACTTAACCAGCAATTACAGCAGGTTGGAGAAGCGCTGCAAAAACACATTGAAGCCGAAGTCAATGAGGTGGTGACGAATAAGTGTGAGGGGTTTGAAGCCGATATGCAAAAACTCCAATCTCGGATGATTCGTCGCTTAGATGAATTGCTGGATACTTTCTCGGTTCGCGCTGCTTACGAACAAGCGACTTTAAGCCATCGTCGTAATGCTACTGCACCTTTACTGGCTGTTTTGGTAGAAGCATTATACTATATCGCCAATCAGCTTGAAGATATCTTAATTGAGTCTTGTCGCGAAGTTTCGACTAGCTTATTTAAGCGCTTGCTAGAACGGATTCGCAAAGCAGATTATTATCGGGAAATCTATCGCTTGTTAGGGAATGATGGCGGAATTGAACAACGCCTGATACAAGTCGAAAAAGAGGTGACATTGGCGCTAGAGAGTGCGGCGCGGAGTGAGTGCGATCGCTATGTGCGAGAAAGTCCCCGTTTCTACGACGAAGGCACGTTTTCCATCTATCAATTTCGCCAAACTTTGCTACAAACTTCAGAAGGCTACGACGCAGAAAGCATCATTGATGCAGAACCTTCTATTCGCCAATTGTTGAAGCTAGATTTTGAGCCAAAAATCTCAGCAACCGTTCGCCGTAATATGCGCCAAATCATCAACCAAACGGTGAAAACGCAACTCTTACCCTCGGCGGAATTTCAAGCCGACGAAATTCTCAATCAATACAGCAAAGCGCGTGCTTTCCTAGAGCAAACCCTAGAAAAAGAGGCCGAAGAAAAAATCCGCAGCAACGAACGTTTACTCAGCGAAGTTGAACAGAAGATTGAAGTTTATAACCAAGCGGTTACTAACATCAATAGTTGCTTAAAAGCGATGCAACTGGATCGTCACATTCTCCCCATTGTCATCGATATAGATACTCCTCCAACAGAGCCAGATCCAAACCCCTCTATCGCTGACACAATGCCGCTATAATCTCTAAAGGGTGGACAGCTTTAGTTTTGTCCACCCTAACCTTATCTTTTCCTGAGATACTGAGTATGAGCGACAATTTTCAACCCTTTAAGCATGATGCAGAAGATAAAGATGCAGTAACTGCGATCGGCGATTCCTTTATGATTAAAGCTGGAAGCTTAATGTCTTTAGCTTTATCAGTATTCCGCTACCCTGGATTGGTAAACTTACAAGAGAGAATAGCTAAGGAGGGAAGAGGAACTTCTCCTAGCTTAGTGACACATGAAAATTTTATAAATATGGGGATTCCGTGTCAAATAATGAAACCTGGTAAACTTTGGCAATCAGGAAAATTTAGACTTAAAGTAACTTTAGAGTTTTGTCCTGATGTTCCAGAAGAACCTCTAGTAAATAGCCAAGGTGATGCAGACAATTCATCTCTCAGCGAATTACGTAAGCAGTTAAACTTAGAAAATCAAATTTAAAATAAGGACAAGTTGTAATGGCAGAAAATGAATTTTTTGATTTATCTAACCTTGCTGATGGCGATGTATTATCTTTTCCAGGAGAACATACCATTAAAGTTAGTAAGTTTCAAAATGAGTTATATTTGATTTTTTATCATTATATTTCCGCTGCTTTTTTGAATGGATTAAAAGCACAAGGGATTGAGATACTGAATAGTGGAAGCAGTTACTTATGGTTTTCCACTGGCCAAGAGTGCGAAGTATTAAAGCCAGGAGGTACAGGATGGCAGAAGGGTAAAGTTAGACTGAAAGTTGTTTTAGAGTTTTCTTCTACCTTCTCTTCCACTTTATCAGGACAAAACTCTAAAACAACTTTCAGTCTAACTT
>JAAHGE010000389.1 GCA_010672635.1 Desertifilum sp. SIO1I2
CAGCCTCTGTTTCTGAGAAAGCTAAGTCTTCCTCTTCTAGGGAAAGTTGCTCGTTCTCTACACCTTCTGATTCTAAAGTTAAATCCAGATCCAGAGCTTCGCTATCTGCCTCGTTAAAATCGAGTTCTGCTGCATCTAGCATCTCTAGAGAGCTTTCGTCCATTTCGGGAATATCGGCTAAGGCTTCTTCATCAGGAAGTGTAGCGCGATCGCTGTTCGCCTCAATGCCAAAATCCTCATCCCAAAAATTATCGACTTCAACCGAGCGAGTTGCAGACAAAGGTTGTTCAATTTCAGGAACCGAGAAGAAATCTTCAACAATATCTAAGCTCTGTTGAGGAGATGAATCCGTGGGTGACTCTAACCAGTCATCCATATCTCCAGACTCTTCTAGTTCTGAGGTGGAAGATGCTGCGACTTCTGTTCGTTCAAAACCTAAGTTCTCATCCAGTTCTGGAGTTTCTGAAGCTTCTGTTAACTCTACCTCTAATTCTGCAACTTCTGTTAGTTCAAGTCCTAATTCTTCATTCAGTTCTAAGTTCTCTGAGTCCTCTGTTAACTCAAAATCTAGCTCTGAGGTTGTCTCTACTGTTTCGGTTAACTCAAAATCTAGCTCTCCATCTAGACTTGACTCGCTTGAGTCTTCACCTAACTCAAAATCTAGCTCTGAGGTTGTCTCTACTGTTTCGGTTAACTCAAAATCCAACTCTCCATCTAGACTTGACTCGCTTGAGTCTTCACCTAACTCAAAATCTAGCTCTGAAGTTGTCTCTACTGTTTCGGTTACTTCAAAAACAAATTCATCTTCTTCCAATTCCAGAGAAGGAGAATCAGAAGCTTCGGCAAAATCGAGATCTAACTCTTCTAGCCCTAAAGCACTTTCCCCAGTGCTATTATCCTCAAAGAGTTCGCTATCAGCAGCCTCTCCAAATAGGGCATTGAGAGCGTCATTTTCACTTTCAACTTTTTGATTTGCTAAATCAAGCTCGCTTGGTTCCTCATCTAGACTTGCAAACATTTGGTCTAGATCGTTATCCAAATCTTCAACTGAGTTATCTTCTTCTAGCCCAAGAAATTCGATAGATGTTTTTAAACGTTCATCATCATCTGACTTATTCATTGCTGCAATTCCTAATAAGTCTTCAAAGTCATTTTGATCGTCAAGCTCGCCAATTGGGGGGATCGTGGCCGCAATATCTAGTAGATCGGCAAATTCATTCGTAGCTTTTGAGGGTTCTTGAGGATTTTTTGCAGCCATTATTTCTTGAATTTCTAATAGTTCAGAAAAATCAGCATCAGCGGAAAGCTCTAACTCTTCACCAAAGAGATTATCGTTCAATATGTTATTAGTATCTTTAGTTTTTGTTGGTGTCTTTTCTACCAGTGAATGCTCAGAGGAGGGATCGCTTAGCAATAAATCTGAAAAGTCTGTATCCTCATCTAAATTTCCTAAGTTTAGATCCTCGTTGCCTTGAGTCCCACCCTCTTCTTCTTGCCAGTTGAGTCCTAAATCGGGAGCTTCCCCTTCAAAAAGATCGGCCAGGGTATTCAATTCTGCCATACCCACTTCTGGTCCTAGAGGCGTAGAACGCGACTCAGAGAGGTCATTTCGCTTGGATACCGACGGCTGAGAGTTTAAATCAAATAATTCAAAGGAGGGTTCTGGCTCCAGAGAAACCGGAGTATTATCGGGTTGGCTAATGTTCAGTTGTTCAAAAGCACTAGAGAGAGGCTCTGATAAGTCCCCTAATGACATCGCCCAATCTGTACCCGATGGCATCAGATTGCTAATTTCTTCTAGTTCTGAATGTCTTTGAGCGGCTAAGATTGACTCTGGAGGCTGTAGTTCTTGCAGTCTTTCGCCAATCGTAATTTCGCCATATCGCCCTGCTAAAACTAGATCTTGGGCTTGTTTGAGTTCTTTAATAGAAACTGGTGCAAGAGTTCGATAGGTATTTTCGGGATTGGCGATCGCGCTTCTGACCAGTCGTACCAATTTTACCCAAGTCGGTAAATCAAATTGTTCTCCAGCCGAGGCCAAATTCTGGCAAATTTCCTGAAGTTGCTGTCGCGTTTCCGCATTATCGGCTTGCTTAAACAGTTGCAGCATCTCGCGCAGCAATGAAGGCACATCGCTTTGAAACACGAGCCTTAACGCACTATCTTCTGGGGGAATTCCCATCCCTTCGGGAATTTGCAGAATCGTTTGTTCCGACATTGAAGGTGGCGCTTTCAGTGCAACCCTCGGCGCATCGCTTTGATGAACGAGCGTTGTTAAATAGCTATCTAACTCTTCAAAGACAGGCTCAACGCCAGACATGACTTCGTTGGCTCGCTCTTCAGTCAGTCCAAACGGTTCCTGTAACTGGTCGAGCAGTTCCTCTAAAGCATCAAAAACCCGAAGCATTAAGGACTCTAGCTTTTGCTCAACGCGGGTTGGATGTTCTTTGAGAATCTTGAAATAGTCTTCTAGACGGTGAGCCGTCCGTTGAATGCTATTAATCCCCAACATAGCTGCTCCTCCTTTGACAGAGTGAGCAGCGCGGAAAACTTCATTAATCGTTTCGGGGTCTTCAATAGTATTTTGCAGGTTCAGCAAGCCCTGCTCAAGGGTAGTGAGGTGGTCTTTTGCCTCCTCAATGAAGTACCCCATGATCCGTTGTTGGTGTTCCGGCTGCATAGTCTTTCCGGTTTTAAGTTAATGAAGTGCGCGAGCCAAGCTTAGAGCTATGAATGGTAAATTAACCTCTCACTCACTATTCATAACTCATCTGGAAAGCAAAGGGACATTTATCGCTCTGATTTTTCTACCCGGAACCGTTCCACAGACGCCAGCAAGTCGCGAGCAACGCCTACTAGGTTGGCTAAAGCGCCAGAAACGCGTTGAGCTTCTTGAGAGGTTTCTTGGGCGGTCAGCTCTACCGATTGCATAACCTGAGCAACGGCTCTGGAGGTTTCGGTTTGTTCAACCGTATCAGCGGTAATTGAGCGGACAAGCACGTCAATGCGGTTCGAGACTTGAATGATATCTTCGAGCGATCGCTTGGCTTGTTCGGCCAGGCGAGTCCCTTCTAGCACCTGTTGGGTGCCTTCTTCCATTGCGGTCATTACCCCGGCCGTTTCGCTTTGAATTTGCAAAACGATTTGTTCGATTTCCTTACCCGCTTTGGCGGCTCGGTCTGCAAGCTGTCGAACTTCGTCTGCAACGATCGCAAAACCGCGCCCTGCTTCTCCGGCCCGCGCTGCTTCAATACTCGCGTTGAGGGCGAGTAAGTTCGTCCGGGAGGCGATGGTGGAAATCAAAGCCACAATTTTAGAAATTTCCTGGGAAGATTCCGCCAAGCGCTTCACTTTCCGGGTCGTTTCTGCCACGGTTTCGCGGATTTGCAGAATCCCCGCTACCGTCCGCTCTACCGCCTCACCACCTTTGAGCGCGGTGGTAGATGCCGAACGCGCCACTTCCTCTGCTTGACGCGCGCTTTCGGCTACCCGTTGAATTGAATCGGTCATCATCTGTACCGAATTCAGCGTGACGGCTAACTCTTCAGCTTGGCGTAACGCGTCTGAAGATAGACCTCTCGCGAACGCTTCGCTATCGGTGGAGCCTTTATTCACTTGGCGAGCTGCGATCGTCACCTGTTGCACAATTTCTCGCAGGTTTTGAATCGTCAAGTTAAAGGAGTCTGCAACCGCGCCTAACACGTCGGCGGTGACTTCGGCTTGTACGGTCAAGTCTCCTCTTGCCGCCCCTTCTACGTCGTCTAGCAGGCGGATAACTTGACGTTGCAGGTCTTCTTTGGCCTGTTCTTGTTCGGCCGCTTTCCGCTGTGCCTCGCTCATGGTGGTTAGGATAATCCGAGCCATGCGGTTGAAGCTTTCGGCGAGTTGACCTAATTCATCTTCGCTATAGATGGTGGCTTGGGTGCCGAGTTGACCGGCGGCGACGGCTTCAAACTGGCTTTGCAGGTCGTGGGTAGAGCGCCGAATTTGCCGAGAGGTGACATTTCCCAACGCGTAGGTGGCTGCTCCGGAGGCTGCGCCGGGAACCAAAATCATCATAATTTTGGATAAGGGCGACGCATCAGGACGGGTGGCGTAGATGACGCCAGCGATCGCCAAGGCTGAAACGACTCCAGCCGCTGAGGCCGTGTAAATTTGCTTTTGCTTGAGGGAGGCATTCTCAAAGAAACTCAGCCACCCCTGCTCGACGGAAACGGCGGGTTCTGCACCAGCACTGGTCGGACTGGCGAAGGTGGGGATGGGGTCAGCCGTTGTGGAAAGGCTGAACATTTCTTCTTCTAAAATCCCGGAGCGATCGCCATTATCCGCTAGCGATGCTTTCGCCGCACTCGCCATCCCGCTAGTCGGGGGCATAAAACTAGATGTGGACAAAGGAACGCTATTGAGATCTCCGGAATTTTCGCCTAAATCGCCAAATCCCGAAATATCATCAAACTTGTCATCAAAGACATCAAACTCTTCTAGAAAATCAACGCTGCTATTTTGTCCCATCCCGGACAGCGGTTCGCTGACTTCATCAAACGCTTCGACATTAGAAAACCCTTCATCGAGATCGAAGGAATCATCGTCAAAGCGATCGAAGGAATCTAGCTGACCTAAAGGTCTAGAATTTTGCGTATCTAGCAGTGTTGGCTCCGGACTGCCGTTGTTGCCAAACCGATTGGAACCTGAATAGAAGGGTTCATCCTCTTCTTCGAGGTCGTCAAGTTGATTGACGCTTCCCATGAAAAAGGTCGGGTCTTCGCCCATTGGTGCAGAAGAATGGAAAAACTCTTCTTCATCCGGCACTTCAATGGGTTCGGCACTCCTGGGAAAGGATTGGTGCTTGCCAAAGGTCGTACCCGTCGAGCTAGGAATATCGCTGACTGAAGCCGCATTGCTAGAAAACGGCTCTTCTTCATCAAAATCTAAGCTCGGATTAAAGCTTTCATCGAATTCATCCAGAATTCCTGGATCTAAATCTTCGCTGCTCCCTAAATCGTCCTCATCCAAATCCTGGGGAATAAAGGGTGCGGCAAAATCATCGACCTGCTCCACTGTATCTAGCATTTCATCATCTAGAGCGAACGGCGAGCTTGACTCGAACCCTTCTGAGGCATCAACGCTAAAATCTTCAGGAATCGCAAAGGGATCGGCAACCCCAGAGGGTGGCTCGAATCCTGGGGAAGATTCTAAATCCGCCACCGCCTCCGATTCTTTTGATAATCCGTTTGCGGCGA
>JAAHGE010000039.1 GCA_010672635.1 Desertifilum sp. SIO1I2
TTGTTGATATTTATAACTTACGCTAGATAGCAACGCCTCACAACAGAAAATATACAGAAAATCCATTCCCCTCCCCCAGAACTCTCCCCAAATACTCAGGGGAAATACCGAAAAAAGGGGGCGCGAATCGCGAAGCGATCCTGCGGGAATCGCAAAAACGTATTTTTACCGATCTTTAATTTAGGTTAAAATTGGTGGGCTAATTCGTCCTCCTTCTATCCCTTGAGCGATCGCGCCCGACATTCACCCCCGACAACAACCGAACCCTATGCTTGGTTAGCTTCGAGTTTAGAAACCATTCACCAAGCGAACTGGTATCGCTCCGTACAGCCTTTAGACAGTCTTCCCGGTTGCATTGTCCAAACTCAAGGGCAATCGTGGATTAACTTTGCTAGCAATGATTATTTGGGTTTAGCGGGCGATCCGCGTTTGATTGAAGCTGCGATCGCCGCAACTCGTACCTGGGGAACGGGCAGTACGGGTTCGCGCCTGTTAACCGGACATCGCCCGTTACACCGACAATTAGAAGAAGCGATCGCCCAACTCAAGCAAACCGAAGACGCCCTAGTTTTCAGTTCGGGCTATTTAGCCAACCTGGGCGCGATCGCGGCGGTAGTGGGGAAGCGAGACTTAATTTTGAGCGATCGCTACAACCACTCCAGCCTCAAAAACGGAGCCATTCTCAGCGGCGCAACCCTTCAAGAATATCAACACCTAGACTTAGCAGACTTGACCCAGCAACTGCAACACCACCGCTCGCACTATCGGCGCTGTCTGATCGTTACCGATAGCGTGTTTAGCATGGATGGGGATGTCTGTTCTCTCCCGCAACTGCTCGATCTGGCGACAGAATACAACAGTATGCTCCTGATCGATGAAGCCCACGCTACAGGTGTGTTTGGCGAAAGCGGGGCGGGTTGTGCGGAATATTTCAACTGTACGGGAAAGCCGATGATTCAGGTGGGAACCCTAAGTAAAGCCCTAGGGAGTTTGGGGGGATATGTTGCCGGTTCAGCCCCCTTAATCGACTTTTTACGCAACCGCGCCGCCAGTTGGATTTATACAACCGCTCTAACGCCCGCAGATACCGCCGCCGCCCTAGCTGCGGTGGAAATCTGCCGCCAAGAACCCCAACGCCGCCAGCAGCTTTGGCAAAATGTCGCGCAATTTAAGCACTTATTAGCCACCCAACTCCCCAAGGCGGTATTGCTTCCTTCTGACTCTCCAATTTTATGCCTGCAACTGGCAAACCCCGCCCAAGCCTTACAAGTCGGTCATTTGCTCAAGCAAGCGGGCATTTTTGCCCCTGCCATTCGCCCTCCGACTGTCACCACCAGCCGCATCCGCATTTCTTTAATGGCAACCCATACCTCCGAACAGTTGCAGCAACTCGTAGATGCGCTTCAATCTATGGAGCTTTATAGCTAGCAACGCGGATCGTTAATTCAGCTTGTTGGGGGTTGCGCGTAAATATAAATGCGCCTTCCTGACGTTCATCGCTAGCCAGAAAGTCAATTTGTTGCTCGCCAGATTCTAGCAGGCTACCATTAACGCGCAATTCTGCAATGACTTGCACGGCTTCTACGGTTGTTCCGCCGCTATTGATGACCGAAAAAGGAACGTAATATTGTCCTAACTCGGTTCGGATCGAGGAACTGATGTTGACGTTGAGAATGGGGGGGCTATCTTGTTGAGTTCGCCATTCATTGAGGGTTAGCCCCACTACCCCTAATAGAATTAGGGTTGCCACAATAAAGGTAATCCATTCGGGGAGCGATCGCGCCTGTTGGAAATCGGAGTTCATACAGCTAGCCTCCCGGCAGCTCCGCCAATACTCGCGGGCAATCCTAAAATTAAGCTATATCTCAGCCATAGCGAGGCGGGAACGTTAGGACCGAGTTTGTGAAAAAATAACAACATCAATAGGCTAACGCCTAAAGAGACTAGGTAAGCCATAATGGTCTCGCTCATTGGGCGTTGAAAGATTCCCCGCTGCTGTCGGCGTTTTGCCTGGTTTGTAAATCCTGCAACAAAGACAATGCTATAGGAAATCAGCAAAGACGCCGCAATGAGGGCTAGCAGGGAAAGCGGTGTCGCCGCTGCCGATAGCATTGGGACTTCATCAGTGGGGGCGATATTAAAAGCAATGACTAAAGCCCCGGTGAGGGTTGCCCCAATTTCTTCTAAGGTGGCGTTCAGGCGTGCGGGTTTGGGGTTTTCTGTGCTTTCAGTGGAGGCATAGCGATCGCCGCTTAAAAACGCTTTAGACAACCCAACCCCAATCGAAAAGGGGACGCTTTCTAAAACTAGTTTGCCCAAGGCTTCATTTAAGGGGGTAAACAGGGTAATTTCCTGCAACAGAAGTAACAGGCACGTCGCGCAAATTAACCCCAATGCTAAAGCCTCGACGCTTTCGGCAAAGTAGGCAAAAAATTGGTGCTGGCGAGTGTGGCGAAAACCTTCAGTTCGCGTTAGCCAGAACACGATTCCTAAAGTTAAGCCTAAAATGATTAACATTTCCGCCGGAGTCAGGGTAGAACCAATCCACCAGACTTCCATTGTATAAACGAGGGGAATCCCGAATAAGAAACCACCGGAACATCCCCGTACTAAGTCATCTAACTCTTTTAACCAAGCATTGGCTTGTTGTTTGCGTTTCCTAGGCATCGAACTATAGCAAAGTGCTGAGTGCTGAGTGCTGAGTGCTTCCGCGTAGCGGTGTTAAAACGGAGTGAGTCTCATCTTTTGAGGAGTTTAGTCTGTCCTAACCTTACGGAGTACAGCTATCTTAGAAAAAGAATGCACACAACAGCCTTAACTGTTGTGCGCTTTAATACATTTGTCCTCAATTTAGAACGCGCGAATCACGCCTAAAAATCCAGCTAAGGCCGATAACCCGGCTGAAACAGTTGCCGTACCGAACAGCCACCAAGCAGCAGAGGCAGCCGCCTTGCGGGTTTCTTCCACTTGGCGTTGGGCTTGCAGTTTCACCTCTTCTAGACGGCGTTGCGTTTCGAGTTGAATCCGTTCCGCCCGTTGCAGTACGGAAGTTCTTGCCATTTCAATGCGATCGACAATGCGGTTAGCATCTGCTTGGGAGATATCCTCGCGAGAACTGAGAACGGCGACTAAGGTATCGCGGTTAAAGTGGCTGAGGCGATCGCGCAGGGCGTCAAATCCGGCTTGCGGATCGTCAAACAGCTTGCGAACATCGCGCATAATCCCGTCATAGTTCAATTCCGGTCGATCCAGAGAATTGAGGTAAGTGCGGATGCGGACAAAGATATGGTCGATGGCGTCTTGAATTCGGTGTTGAATGGCCCGAATTTGATCGACGAACTGATCGCGAACGCTCAGAATTTGATCGACAAAGCGGTTCGCTTCTTCCTCCGAGATATCTTGTCGCTGAGAGAGCAACGCCACCAGAGTATCGCGATCGAACTGCTTGAGGCGATCGGTTAAACTCTCAATTCCCACCCGTGGATCGTGCATCAACAGGCTGAGATCGCGTTTGATGGCTCTGGGATTGAGTTCTTCTTTCTCGGTATTCGCCAGATATTGTTCGATGCTGGTTTGGAAATCGTACAACTGTCTTTGCGTCCGAGTCGCCAGACGGCGCGGCGCTTTCACTAGGGTGCGAATGCTTTGTTGCAGTTGGTCAATAGTGCGATTGACTTCTGCTTCTGTGAGGTCGCCTCGTTGGGCGAGCAGTTTAACAAAGGTATCGCGATCCATTTGCGCTAGGCGGTTGCGGATGGCGATCGCGCCTGCTTGCGGGTTATTCACCAACAAGTTTAAGTCGCGTTGAATTCCTGCGGGATTCAATTCAGATTTACCCGTCGAACGGAGATAATCGGCGATCGCGCTCGTTGCATCATCGTACTGTTCTTTCGCCTTCGTCGTCAGAATTTGGGGAGCGTGAATCACGTTATCCCAAACCCCTTCTGCTTGGTCGAGAACTCGGTTTATTTCCGCTTCGCTTAAGTCTTGGCGTTGAGCCAGCAACTGCACCAGGGTATCGCGATCGAACTGAGAGAGGCGTCCGCGCAGGAGATCCACTCCCAACGCCGGATCTTGTAACAGCACCTTGAGATCGCGCTCAATTCCGGCGGGATCGAGTTCCGACTTCCCAGTATGGCGCAAATAATCGGCAACTTTTTGTTGAGTTGTCGCCAGTTGTGCCTTCACTTGTTCGTCGAGTCGTTGCGATTCAAACAGAACGCGATCGCGAATTTCAATCAACTGAGTAAGAATGGCATCTTTTTCCTCAATCGAGAGATCCTCGCGGGAAGCCAACAGCGTTGCTAACGTTGCGCGGTCGTAGGGAGCTAGCCGTCCCTGAAGCTGTTCGTAATCGCTATCGGAATCTTCTAATAACGCTTGCACCGAGCGTTGATTTTCCTCCGGCGAGAGCAGGCGCAGCTTGGGGGTGTGGCGCAAGTAGGTTTCTAAGCGGATTCGCAACTCAGCCGCTTTTTCCTGTTCTTCTGCCGTTCGCACCGTATACAAGACGCTGCGGCGAATGGTTTCTAAGTGGCTGGCGATCGTTTGAATTTGCGCTTGGGTAAACAAACCCTTCTGGGTCAGTAAGTCTACAAACTCTTGACGGCGAATCGGTTCGAGTTCCGAGCGAATGGCGCTGGGATCGGCTTGCGGATCGTAAAGCACCTCGCGAAATTCTTGTTCTAGGATGGCGGGTTTGAGTTGCCAGGGATAAGCATTGAGCAGGTAATTTTCAATATCTGTGCGGATCGTGTTGTAAGGAACAATATGTTGACCGCTAACTTCTACCGCCGCCCGATCGGCTTGTTCGGTCACGCGATCGCGAGCTTGTTTAATCTGCTCTACAATCTTGGCAACATCGAGATCGGAAAAATCCGTCCGACCTAAAACCAAACCCATAAGAGCATTTAAACCCATTTGTTGGGCTTGAGCCATTGCCCCCATTTCTTCAGATTCGTCATCCTGGCGGCGAGGGCGCAGTTCGGCGATCAATTCATCTAACTTACTAGACACTTGTTCCGAAACAATTTGGCCGGGTGCAGCAGACTTGAGATAGTCTACTAACTCTGCCATCGCATCCCGTTTGGGCGCTTTTTTCAAAGTTTGGTTCCAAGCATCTTCGAGTTGATCGACTAGTCGGTCAACATCGCGCTTAGACAAATCGGTACGCGAATTCACCAAATCGACAAAGGCCTGACGGTCAATTTTCTGTAAAGCCTCGCCTTGAGCAACATCTTGGAGATCGACATCGCCCAGAATCTTGTCAAACTCAGAGCGAATCTGCCGGATATCTAACTCTGGCGGACGGATCGCTTGGATGTAATCTTCGACTTGTTCGCGCAGTCCTTCTGGATCGATTGCGCCAGTTAGTTCGCGGCGAACAGCGGCGGCGGCGGCTTCTGCGGTTGCAACCACCTGATTGGTGGCTGCTTTTGCCCCAATGGCGGCTGTAGCTGTACCAATCAGAGCTTGTACGCCAGAGGTCGCCGTGTTAATCACAGAACCAATAAACGACCCAACTGTGCTAGAACTAACCCAAACTAATAAGGAAAAATAAGCGCCCCAAATCACCAGTCCAATGATTGCGCCAATTCCTGGGTTGACAATTAGACTGAGTTTGACGGCTAAGTAACAGGCGACAAATAAGGCGATACTGACGCTGACTAGCGTACCTAAGCCAAGCCAAAAGCCGACTTTGCCAATCGTGTCGTCTAGATCGGCATCGTTTTTATTGCTGTCTGTGGCGCGCTCAGAAGTCCGCTTGTCTGGATCTCCGCCAATTAAAGATAAAGCGGCACCTACCCCTAAATTGGTTAAAAGCAGTTGAAAAGCAAAAGCTAGCACTAATCCTGAGATTAGCGCTGCAAAAATTTGTGGCCCAGAAAAGACTAAGGCTGCGTCTTCAGGTCTGGGAGTAATGGTTGGATCGATCACGGGTGCTGTCTGTGCAAATGGCATCGATCCACCGATCAGTCTCAGTGCTATGGCTGCACTCTGAAACATCGTCTTTCCCTCGTATGTGATTGCGTTTGCCCCGTATTAGACATGACAGTTACCAGAAGCGACCCAATAGCCAGCACAGATCTCCCCAGATGTGTGTCTGAGGGGATGGGCTTGGAAACATCAAGTTTCCTATCTAACACGAGAAACTGAGGTACCGTGAGGCCACCGGAACTGTATGCGCTCGACTAGAATCTCTGGTCGGTCGCTAGAGGCCAGCCAAAAGTGAGATGATGAGGTTTGCTGAACTAGAGCAATCAATCCCTGCACTTCTAGCCTTCGGAGCGTCAAACAGTTTGCTCCTGATACCTTAGAATCTCTTGAGAAGTGAGGGCTACACATCCCCCCCAGGTTTGAATCCGGCTGTTGTCTGACAGCAGAATTCGGCAAAGGGTGTGGATTTAGTAGTTTTTCGGATACAATCCGGCTTGTTGAGCAGCCGCCAGGGCGATCGCTCTTGGCAAAATTCGGTGTTCTTGAATTTGCACCCTAGCATGGAGCGTTTCGGCTGTATCGTCCGGTAAAATAGGAACCGCTGCTTGCATTAAAATCGGTCCGGCATCCACTTCTAAACGCACTAGATGAACGGTGCAACCTGTGATTTTGACCCCGGCTGCTAATGCTTGTTCAATGGCATTTATTCCCCGGAAACTGGGCAGCAAGCTAGGGTGAATATTAATAACTTTGTTGGGGAAAGCATCGATTAAAATGGGGGTGGCTTTTCGCATCCAACCCGCCATAATTACCCAATCAACATCGAATTGGCGTAGATTATCAACAATTTTGGCATCGAATTCTTCGCGGTTGGTGTAATCTCGATGGTTGAGGAAGACGGTGGGAACAGACCAGCGTTGCGCTCTAGCCGCAACCTTGGCACCGGGGTTATTGTAAATGAGTACCTGAATCTTAGCGCTCAGTTGTTGAGCGGCGATCGCTTGAATTAATGCTTCAAAGTTAGTCCCACTTCCAGAGGCTAATACGCCTAACTTTAAGGGTGACTCTGGATCGAGCGTGGGAAAGAAGTTGTCGGGTGCAATTAAGCTCGCTGGAGTTGAGTCAATAAAGTCAGACATTCCCAAATCGATACATCTCTATTTCATTGTTCTTAGTTGACTATAACGGTTATTGGTTCATAACGAGTGCTTCTCTAAGTCCTGAGTAGAAAGTGCTGAGTGCTGAGTGAGAAGTTGTTGCGCGGTCAGGCGTGCGTAGCAGTGTTTCCTGTATCTTCTTCCCCAACCCCCAACTCCTAACTCCCAACTCCCTTCTTCCCACTCAGCACTCATTCCTCAGTTGCCAACAAAGACGTAAGGGCTTAAGTTCAACACAGATGAGTATTGTTGGGACGATCGAATGCTGGCAAAGCGAATTTTACCGTGTTTGGATGTAAAAGCGGGTCGGGTGGTTAAGGGGGTGAATTTTGTCGATCTTCGGGATGCGGGCGACCCAGTAGAGTTGGCACAGGTTTATAATGATGCGGGGGCTGATGAGTTGGTGTTTCTGGATATTACAGCGACTCATGAAGACCGCGACATTATTTTAGATGTGGTCTACCGAACAGCCGAACAGGTGTTTATTCCCCTAACAGTGGGCGGGGGAATTCAATCCTTAGAAATGATTAAAAGTTTGTTAAGGGCGGGGGCAGATAAAGTTAGCATTAATTCTGCCGCAGTGCGCGATCCAGCGTTGATTAACCGAGCCAGCGATCGCTTTGGCAACCAGTGTATTGTGGTGGCTATTGATGCTCGGCGACGCACCGATCCGGAAAATCCGGGTTGGGACGTTTATGTCCGGGGCGGTCGAGAGAATACAGGTATTGATGCAATTGCTTGGGCAAAAGAGGTAGAACAGCGGGGTGCTGGAGAACTCCTCGTGACCAGTATGGACGCTGACGGGACTCAGGCGGGCTACGATCTAACGTTAACCCGCGCGATCGCCGAAGCGGTACAAATTCCAGCGATCGCTTCTGGTGGGGCTGGAAATTGTCAGCATATCGCCCAAGCTTTAACGGAGGGGAAAGCGGAAGCCGCCCTGTTAGCTTCTCTTTTGCATTACGGACAGTTAAGCGTTGCTCAAATTAAGCAGCATTTGACTGAGCAAAATATTCCGGTTCGCTATAACGGAGCCTGAGTTTAGCTTAAAAGTAGCTCTCGATCGAGAAGTGGACACTGGCACGAGGAGAACTGTTACAATACAGTTAATGTTACGTTTCGTAAACTTGCAATGATCGTTATTCTCATAATCGTCATTGCCTTAGTTGCCTGGTCTCTTCACCTAATGCAAGAGGCTGTAGAACAGCGAGAGTTTTCGCTGATGCTGGCTGGATTTTTAGTGGCCGTCTCTGCTGCTGCAATGGTTGCCGTCTATTTCTTGATGGGTCACTATGTCGGCTATATGAGTCAGATGAACCACGAATCCTCAGTGTCAGTGGACTTCTCTGAATCGATGAGTTGGGTGGTGTTGTCCGAGGAACCTAGAGCCTCTTGGGAACCCTCCTCCCAAATCAGTACGCTGATGCGCTACTAAGGAAGCGATCGCCATTTTTCAGTTCAAAGTTCAGATACCTCATTATTAACATAAGATTAAAAATCGGATCGATAGAATGCCCCGAATCCACTATTCGCGATCGTCCTGAGTGCAATTGCTTGCAGGAGGTTTTCTAAGTTCTCCCCAAATCCGATAAGATGCCAAAGGGTAAGTTTGTGGCTGATAAGCGCGGATTTGCTGTGAATTCAGCAAATTAACGGTGATTGCTGCCCAATCTAACCAACTACAATGAGGACTTGTTTTGTATCTCGCGCGCTGACGTGCGAACCAGCAAGACTCAACTCAACCTCCTCAGATGAAGGCAATTTTTTGCCGATAACAGGAAGTTGCCGTTAGGAGACTATGATATGGAAAATGTCATACCAGAGCTTGATAGTATCAGTCGCAAACTAATGAGCATGGATCGACCCAAAAAGCCGAAGATGCTGGTGGTGGATGACGAGCCAGATAATCTAGATTTACTGTACCGAACCTTTCGGCGAGATTTTCAAGTTCTCAGGGCAGAAAGTGGCGTTCGTGCCTTAGAGGTTCTGGAGAGCGAAGGGGAAGTTGCTGTCATTATTTCTGACCAACGGATGCCAGAAATGAAGGGAACCGAGTTTCTCAGCCGGACAGTTCCCCAGTTTCCCAACACGATGCGGATTATTCTCACCGGGTTTACCGATGTGGAAGACCTGGTGGAAGCCATTAACTCCGGTCAAGTTTATAAATATATTACAAAGCCTTGGGACCCTAACGAACTCAAGGCAGTTGTGCAGCGAGCCGCAGAAACCTACGAACTCCTCAAACAGCGTACCGAGGAACTGCACCGCGCTCAAGCTCAAACGGCTTTACTCTACACGATCGTTCAAGTCTCTCGCGAATCTTCGGGAACTGAGGAAATTCTCACCCCTCTGGCCGAAGCATTTGGCAAGAATTTTGACGCTGACGGCTGCATTTTGCAACTGGTGCAGGGGACTTCATTACTCGCCACTCAGGGGACTTATGGCAAGACTCAGGGGGTGGAGAATTGGCTGGCGAAAGACCCCTTGGCCGCAGAAGCGATCGCCTCTAGCAGTATGCAAGTGTCTGTGAACGTGGCAGCCGATAGTGCGTTGGCAGAGGTGGAACATTATGCGGCAACTGGAACTCAAGCGCATTTAATTATCCCCATTACTCACGACGATCGGGTTTTAGCGGTACTTTCCTTGCAGTGGAAGCAGCCTTGCCGACTGCGGGAGGATGAATTAACCTCAATCCACCTGTCGGCTCAACTGGTGGCTTTAGCATTGATTTGTACCCATAACGTGCAGGCGGTGGGTTAACCCATGCAAGCGGATCGGGTGCGAGAAATTTTTGACCGGATCGCTCCGGTGTACGATCGCCTCAATGATGGGTTAAGTCTGGGACAGCATCGCGTCTGGAAACAGATGACCGTTAAGTGGAGTGCGGCGAAACCGGGAGACACCTGTTTAGATTTGTGTTGCGGCAGTGGCGATCTCAGTTTAAGGCTCAGTCATTGCGTCGGCAATCGCGGTCAGGTTTATGGGGTGGATTTTTCCCGCGAGTTGTTGGCGATCGCCAAAACGCGCTATTTAGAGACGTATCCTCGCTATCCCATTCAATGGGTGGAAGCCGATGCCTTGCATCTTCCCTTTGAAGAGGGTTATTTTGATGCGGCAACAATGGGGTATGGGTTGCGGAATGTCACCGATATTCCCCAATGCTTGCGGGAGTTACACCGCGTGCTGAAGTCGGGTGCAAAAGCTGCCATTTTAGATTTTCACCGGCCGAGTTTAGAGTGGATGCGAACTTTTCAGCAGTGGTATCTCGATCGGATTGTTGTGCCAGCCGCTCAGAATCTGGGTTTAACGGCAGAATATGCTTACATTACCCCCAGCTTAGAACGGTTCCCAATGGGCGAACAACAGGTGGTGCTAGCACAGCAGGCGGGTTTTCGGTTCGCCACTCACTACCCCATCGCGGGCGGTATGATGGGGGTATTGGTCGTTACCAAATAAACGTTGTCGGTTAAGCGTCCTTTGATTTTAGAGGTGCGATCGCTCAGGTCTAGATGGGTCTGTTCGCCATCACTTGACTTTTTTGTACTTCTGTGCAAGAAGGGTTCGCTCTAAACTGCAACGTCTGAACCCCTGCTGTCAACTCACAACTGACGTTACCTTGAATTGGTCTGAACTCTGGATTTATATTGTTCCACCCGTTGCAGGTGGAGTGATTGGCTATTTTACCAACGATCTAGCCATCAAAATGCTGTTTCGTCCCTACCGCACCTATACGCTAGGGGGATGGAAGGTTCCGTTCACGCCGGGATTAATTCCTAGCAACCAGGGACGATTAGCCAAGCGGATTGCTGATACGATTATGGGGTCTTTACTGACTCCCACGGAACTGCAAAGTATTGCCAAACGCTTGCTAGCCACCGAACGAATGCAGAGTGCGATTTTGTGGCTGCTGAAATCTGCTCTCGACCAGATCCAAGCTGATAAAGAACAAAAGACGGTTAAAATTGTAGCGGGCGTCTTGCGCGATTTGTTAGGGCAATCTTTACCGCGTTTAATTAAGGTATTGGCGCGGCGAGAGGATTTTTTAGAAGTTCAACTCAATCAGATTTTCGATCGGGTGCTTTTGGAGTTTCAACTAACAGAAGAACAGGCGCGATCGCTCTCAGATTGGCTGCTGATGGTGGTCATTCCCCCGGATGTGATTCGCCAAGCATTGGTCGATTTTCTTACCGATCGAAATATTCAAATCATTGATGAAGGATTTCGCGAAAAAACCAGCGGTACCTATTGGGTGGTTGCTAATTTATTAGGATTAAAAAATAGTTTATCCCGCTTGCGAACCTATTGTTTGGATGAACGAGAAGAAGCCAATACTCGCATTCAGGAGTTGGTGATTTCTTTGAATGTGCGCGATCGCACTAAGCAGTGGCTGAAAAATGTCTCCCTGCAAAACCTTCCTGTCTCTACAGTTCGCCAACTGCGAAAAACAATGCGCGAAAGCGTTCGCACCTATATCCAAACGCGAGGTTCAGATCTCCTGCAAGGTTTAAGCGACTCAATTGACTGGGAAAATGTTGCCAGCATTGCTATTAATCGTTTAAGAACTTCTCCAGTGCTGACTTCTTCTTTGGAAGTCATTAGTCAGGAATTGGCTTTGATATTAGAACGCTATTTAGAACGAGATTTAGAAATTATTGTTGCCCAAACTTTGCCGATTTTAGATATCGATCAAGTGATTATCGATCGAGTGAATGCAACTTCTCCCAGCGACTTAGAAACGGCGATTAATGGGATTGTTCGCAGCGAATTGCAAGCCATTGTTAATTTGGGGGGAGTTCTTGGTTTTATTATTGGTTTGTTTCAAACTGTTTTACTGATTTATCAGCAGATTTAGCGTTTTAACTATCTAGTTTTAATGGAGTCTATTTGATGGTAAATGTTAAACCTAGATTTGAAAATTTTGCAGAGTATCTCCTCTACGAAAATCGTTCAGAAAAATTTTATGAATTGTTTAATGGAGGACTCATCGAAATGCCTCCTGAATCAGGATTAAATGTTCAAATTGCTAATCGATTGTTCTTGGTTTTTGCTTTGATTCTAGGTCCCGATCGAGTGAGGGCGCAAGGACTAGAATTAGAAGTGAGAGGCGAACCGAAAAATCGATATCCCGATCTCACTATTATTCGAGAAGAGCATATTCAGCAACTCTCAACGCGCAACACCATTCGCCTTTCCATGTCGCCGCCTTTACTCGTAATTGAAATTGTCAGCCCTGGAGATATTCAAAGAGAAAGAGATTACATCGCTAAAAGGATACAATATCAAGATTGTCAAATTCCTGAATATTGGATTGTCGATCCTCAGCTACAAGCGATTATTGTATTAGAGTTAATCGACTCTGCTTATACAGAAGTGGGTCAGTTTAAGGATGATGAATGCGTCATCTCTCCCGGTTTTAGGGAACTGAGCCTGAAGGTTTCTGATGTTTTTACGAACCCTTAGCAATATAGCGCGATCGCTCAATTGTTTAAAAGTCGATTAGCAAACGCGATCGCGCTATCAGCAGCGCTGACAAAACCCACCCCATAGCAGGAACGCTTGCGCCAAACGCATACTGGAAGATGTCCGGCGGGTGCATTGAGACTAAAGTTCAATTCGTCGTAATAGAGCCATTTTTGCCGAACGCGCCAACCCACGCGATCGCAAAACTCCGGGTAAGCATACTCCACGCTAGCAAAAATTTCGAGTTGGATGCTCAACCCAAAGAGTCCCCCGCTATAGTCTACCCAAAGCCGATCGATCGTCTGTAAATCCGTTTGGGGAAACCCCGCAACATCCTCCAACCCCAGACAACCAGCAGTTTCTTGTTGAGTAATGGCTAACAATAGCAACCAGGTATACTCATCCGCCTCCCGCCATTTCCCCTCAGCTAACAGCGTTTCTAGGTGAGTATAGTCCATTCCCACCTCTGAGGGCCAACGGGCAGGGGAGGGAAAATTAAAGCTTTGTAAATCCCTTAAAAGCTGTTGAACGAGGGTTAAAAGTTCGGCGCGATCGCGTTTTGCGGCCTCTAACTCGGCCAACAGATGCGATCGCTCGATCGCCGCTTGGTGTAAACTGGCTTGCAACGCTTCTAACTTTGTCTCAAAACCTGCAAGCCTTGTCGCCGTGGAATCGGAAACCTGACAAACCTCCCGATTGAGAGGTCGGGTTTGTTCCGGTTGGGAATCAATCACAATTGTCCCACTCGGTAACTGATACCCTGTCAGAACTCCAGCTTTCCACCAACGCCAAGCCGTTTTGTAAGAAACGCCCGCTTGTCGGGCATAGTCAGAAAGTTTCAAATTCCGGCACGCAATAACTTTAAATACCGATCGTATCTTGAACCGCTCAGGGTAGCTTTGGTTGAATTCAGACAAACGTTAGGATGGGGCGAATTGGGCTTTGTTAAACCCATCATCACTCACTTGCAGTGCAGTTATAGGGAGGGCGATCGCGGTGATTTCTTCATCTCAACCCATAGCTATCGAACTCGATGAAATGGTTAGCCTGTGCCAACAGAGTCCGATCGGCAAACGCTTACCCGGTGCCCTCTACATCCACCGCAGCGCCTTACCTCACCTCGATCCGCAACTGCAAGCTTATGCGAAAATTGCCCAGGCGATCGCCTCCACCCTAACAGAATTTACCTTACTTAAATTCCATTACGATCGACCCAAAATTTCCTATCTGCTTTACCCCGACTTCGACACCGATCCCCATCCGCAACTTGTCACCAGTTGGCAAATTGATTTAGTCTCTCAAACCATTGGCGATCGCGACTACAGTAGCAGCGATAATCCCCCCATTCTCCACCGCAAAGAAACCTTTGTCGCCCCCGACTATCCCCTATACGAAACCTTCGCAGAACTGACGCGCCAAGAAGAAGCCCTCGGACTTTTAGATAAACGCCGAGGAATAGCGATCGGCACCTTACAAAATTGGTTAGATTGTTTAGCCGAATTGGGGGTAGAAATTCACGATCATCAAGTCATTCAATCTCCCGAATTTGACAGACGATCCATCCTTCCCCGCATCGAACGCCACAAAGCCGCCATTCCCCGCAAAGATGTATCGCGCCCGGTTCGGTTAGCCCTAGAAGCCGAATTATTTGCCCCAGAAGCGACCTTTTTTGATTACGGTTGCGGCTATGGGGGAGATGTGGAACGCCTCCACGAAAAAGGGATTATCAGTGCAGGCTGGGACCCCTATTATCAGCCCAATGCGCCCCTAGTGCCCGCCGATATCGTTAACTTGGGTTACGTGATCAACGTGATTGAATGCCAAGCCGAACGTCGGGAAGCTTTAATTCAAGCCTGGGAATTAACCCAACAGGTGTTAATTGTCTCCGCCCAAGTTTTAATTAACGAACGTACAGAAGGACAAATTGCCTATGGAGATGGCATTATTACCAGGCGCAATACCTTCCAGAAATATTACGAACAAGAAGAACTCAAAGTTTATATCGATCAAGTCTTAGGGGTGGATGCAGTTCCCGTCGGGTTGGGCGTTTACTTTGTGTTTCGCGATCGCACCCGCGCCACGAGTTTCCGCGCCTCTCGCTTCCATTCCCGCGCCTCCACTCCCCGCATCCGCCAACCCAGCAAGCGGTTTGAAGACTATCAAGAACTCGTCGCCCCCGTCATGACCTTTTTTACCGAACGGGGAAGGCTACCTTATAAAGGGGAACTTCCCACAGAAGCCGAAATTTTAGACGAATTTAGAACCTATCGCCGCGCTTTTCAACTGATCTTACAAGTTACGCAGGCCGAAGAGTGGGACGCCTTGAGCGATCGCCGTCGAGACGACCTCCTAGTCTATATTGCCCTTACCCAATTTGGCAATCGACCCAAAAAAATTAGCGAATTCTCTCCCCTCGTCCAAAACGACATTAAAAGCTTATTTGGTAGCTATCGCACTGCCTGCATTCTTGCCGATCAAATGCTCTTTAGCATTGGCGATCTCAACTTTGTCAAAAAATGCTGCCAGCATACCCCTGTCGGAAAACAATCTAAGCGCGCCTTTTCCGTTCACCGTCGCTATCTCGATACCCTAGATCCTAGATTGCGTCTCTACGAAGGTTGCGCCAATCGTACCATCGGACGCCTAGAAAACGTCACCACGATTAAATTCCACACCGATCGGCCAAAAATCTCTTATCACTACTATCCCGATTTCGACACCGATCCGCATCCGGTTTTACAAACCAGTATGCAAATTGACTTGCGCGACTTAACCGTCAGTTATAAAGATTACTCAACCCTCACAGATCCGCCCATCCTTCACCAAAAAGATCGTCTAGTGGGTTCCGACTATCCCAACGCTGACCAATGGATCGAACTTACCCAAACAGAAATGAGTTGGGGACTCTACCAAGACGAACAAGCCATCCGCACCCGCCAAGGCTGGCTGCAATGTTTAGCCGAACATTGTGCCACAATCGAAAATAACCAACTCATCTATCGCCAGGATGCCGATCCAGAAGCCTTAAAGCGGGCAAAAGCCGCCCACCAAACGTTCCCACAAGAGTTTAACCGGGTTGACTGACAAAACTCCCAAAACCTTGATTCTTGAGTAGGTTGGGTTAGCGTTAGCGTAACCCAACGAAACCGCTGATACAGTTGAGTTTCGCCATGTTTAACCCAAAAGAGTTGTCAGTCAATCAGAGCGTTTAACTCATAATCCAATCGACTAACTTCTATCGGAAATCTTGGTTTTATAGATTAACCAGACTCATTACTTTGTTATAGCAGCGTTATCCCAATGGTTGCTTCACCCCCAATTAGAATTCCCCATCGCTTAAAAATTACTGACGAACAGTTCTGGCAACTGTTGAAAGTTAATCCCGATATTCGGATGGAACGCACTGCTGAAGGCGAATTAATTATTATGGCACCCACGGGCAGCGAAGGCGGTTCTTTTAACCTAGAACTAAGTACAGACTTAGCGATTTGGAAGAGTCAAAAGCGACTCCTAAACCCG
>JAAHGE010000390.1 GCA_010672635.1 Desertifilum sp. SIO1I2
TGGAATATGATGCAAATGGGGTTTGCATCATATTCCCGTTGGTCGTAAATTAACTGGCGACAAACTTCTTGATGTTCGGGTTCAATCTTGGCGACGGGTAAGATTTTACTGGCGCTAACGATGGCGCTATCTAACCCCACCCCCATCGCTTCATGGAGGAACATGGAGTTGAGGGTAATTCTGGCGGCCGGGTTTAGACCAAAGGAAATATTAGAGACGCCGAGGAGGATATGACAGCCGGGGAGATTTTCCCGAATGCGGCGAATGGCTTCAATGGTCGCTTTCCCGTTTTCTCGATCTTCCTCAATCCCGGTGGAAATGGGAAGGGCGAGGGGGTCAAAGAAGATTTCATGACCGGGGATACCATATTCTACCGCTTGGCGATAGGCACGTTGGGCGATCGCAAATTTCCGATCGGCCGTTCGCGCCATCCCTTCTTCGTCAATGGTTCCGACTACCACCGCCGCGCCATACTTCTTGGCGAGTTCCAACACTTTGAGAAAGCGCGGTTCGCCGTCTTCGTAGTTCGTGGAGTTGAGGATGCATTTCCCCCCGGCGACCTTTAAACCCGCCTCCATTTTTTCCCATTCGGTGGAGTCCAACATCAGGGGTAAGGTTACGTTCGTCACCAGACGGGAGACGAGTTCGTGCATATCTTTGACGCCATCGCGTCCCACATAGTCCACGTTGACATCCAGAACATGGGCCCCTTCGCGGACTTGCGCTTTCGCTAAGGAGACAAGGCCATCCCAGTCTTCGGCGTTTAGCAGATCCCGGCATTTTTTCGATCCGCTAGCATTGAGGCGTTCGCCAACAATTAGGAAGGAATTATCTTGGGTGTAGGGTTGGGAACTGTAAATTGAGGCGGCTGAGGGTTCGTGTTCCGGCTGGCGTTGTTTGGGATGTAGGGTTTGGGAAATTTCCGCCAGTTGCTGGATATGTTCCGGACGGGTTCCGCAGCAACCGCCAATCACTTGGACTCCCCAGTCTTCGACAAACCGATGCAAGGCCATGCGGAGTTCCATCGGGGTCAGCTTATAGTGTGCGTGTCCGCCGATATTTTCCGGTAAACCGGCGTTGGGGATACAGGAGACGACAAAGGGGGAATGTTCGCACAGATACTTAATATGTTCGGCCATCCGGTCGGGCCCGGTGGCGCAGTTGAGACCGAGGATATCAATTTTATAGGGTTCGAGGATGGTTAAGGCGGCGCTAATTTCGGAACCGACCAGCATGGTTCCTTGAACTTCCATTGTCACCGATACCATGATCGGACGGCGATCGCCTTTTCTTTGCAACACTTCCTCAACGCCATTCAAGGCCGCTTTAATTTGCAGCACATCTTGGCAAGTTTCAATAATAAATAAATCGACTCCCCCGTCATACAAGCCTTCTGCTTGTTCAGCGAAGTTGGCTTGCATCGTGTCAAAATCGATATGTCCGAGGGTGGGGAGTTTGGTCGTCGGTCCGATGGAACCTGCCACGAAGCGGGGTTTCTCTGGGGTGGAAAATTCCGCCGCGACCCGTTTCGCCAGTTCGGCCGCTTTTTTATTCAGGTCGTAGGCTTTATCCCCTAGGTCATATTCGGCTAAAACTAGGGAAGTTGCACCAAAGGTATCGGTTTCAATCACATCTGCACCCGCCGCCAAAAAGTCGCGATGGACTTTCTCGATGGCTTCGGGTTTGGTGTAAATCAGATATTCGTTACAGCCTTCATACTGCGGCCCGCCAAAGTCCTCTGCTGTAAGATTTTGGGTTTGGATGTTGGTTCCCATTGCGCCGTCAAAGACGATGACGGGACGTTCGGGACTGTGGAGGCGTTGCAGAAAAGGACTGTTCATAAACGGCTGACCGATCGGGATATGATTAAGTCTTTAGTTCTTTAGCTTAATCCATTTTTTCCCTCTCCAGAGCGAAGATTAGGCGGTTTGGGTGGCAGTTTCCAGTAAGTGCTGGAAGTGAACCACATCCTGGCGCGGATCGGCGTAGGTGACTTTGAGTTCAATGCGATCGCCCGGTTGAACGGGGTTGTTAAAGCGCATCGCCATTTCTAGGCCCAATTCTTCCAATAAAACCAGCGCCAGATTCTCATGTTCGCGCAGCCAGCGCAACACTAACCCCTGCCACACTTCATCGGAATGGCGGCGCAGGAATTCTAACCCCCAGTAGCGGTTCGTTTGGCGTTCGACTAACACCGCCTCTTGGGTGGTGGAAGTGACACTCATCATCACTTCTTGAAGCTGTTCTCCGGTAAAGGGGAGTGGGTCGCCCCGCAGATGCGCTTTTAGCTGAAAATGGGCGAGTAGGTCGGTGTAGCGGCGGATGGGGGAGGTGACTTGGGTATAGCCTTCTAAGGCTAAACTCGCGTGACGCGCCGGGGTAATGCTCATTTCACTTTTGGGCATACAGCGCCGGATCGCACAAGCGCGGACGGGGCCGGCTTGCAGTTGCATTAACTCTTCTTCGGGGGGAAGTTCGGGTTGGGGTTGGGTGCGGAAGGGGACGGGGACGTTGTTGACCTGGGAATAGCGGGCGGCGACCTCCCCGGCTAAGATCATCATTTCTGCGACCAATTGCCGCGCCTGGGAGTCGGTTAAAACGGCGATCGTGATCTCGTCCTCGTACACCTTAATAGAGGCCTCTGGCATGGAAATGCTGATGGCTCCTTGGGAACGCCGCCATTGCTTGCGGAGTTGGGCGCTAGCAGCGATCGCCACAATTTCGGCTTCTCCGGGGACGCCTAATTCTAAGATTTCGTCTACGTCGTCGTAGGTGAGGCGGTAGGTGGGTTTAATTAAGCTGGCGTGGAGGGTATAGTCGGCGATCGCGCCTGCTGCATCTAAGGTGACGCCAAAGCTGAGGGCGCAGCAAGTTTTACCTTGTTTTAAACTCATCGGCCCGGTGGCTAAGTCCGAGGGGAACATGGAGATCATCCCCGTCGGTAAATAAACGGTGGTTCCCCGGCGTCGCGCTTCGAGGTCGAGTTCATCTCCTGGGGATAGCCAGCGCGTGGGGTCGGCGATGTGTATCCACAGCCGTTGCTGACCGTCCGGTAAGGTTTCGAGACTCAAACCGTCGTCAATTTCTTGGGTACTCTCGTCGTCAATGGTGTAAACCTTGAGATGAGTTAGATCCAAGCGATGGGTGTCCGGATCGATCGGGGGAGAGTTTAAGCAGGCTTGGGCCACTTCCAGCACCTTATGAGAGAACTGAGTTGGAATTTGACTCCGCCGCAGGAACAGGTTTTCGTGGGGCGTCCACAATTGCAACTCAATTAGTAAATCCATTGCGGCTTGAGGCGTGTTGGGCCGTCCTAACGCACTTAAGATTTCTAAGGCAGGAGTGCGATGGGTGGCTTCTTCACCAAAAACAGCATAGCGCTCCAAGGCATCTAAGCGAGCGCGATCGCTATTCGTCCACTCTACCTTTTCTGCCGCTAAGGCGCATTGTATCCGCGAGAACAATTCTTGAGATTCTTGTTGCTTGAGGCGAGCAACTTCTTGCTGGTGCTTGAGTTCTGCGACTAGGGTGGCGCTACGCGGTTCGTAGGCTTCGCCTTTTTGTTTAAAGTAAATTTTATCGTCAAACAGTAAGCAGTGGGCAGCGTAGGCGAGGGGCGGACTGGTGTCGGAAAATAACAGTTGGGCCATCGCTGCTGGATCGACGGTTTCCCCATCTTCGACGAGGAGTTCCCAGGCAATTTCTAAGCTAGATGGATCTAAATAATTTTCAACTTCTTTTAAGAAACGCGGAATTTCAGTCGGTTTATACGTTTGTCCTTGAACTTCATAGGTGACTTGGCGCGGGTGGAGCGTATAAGATTGACCGCGTTCGTCGATCGCGATCCAGTTCTTCTTACCTTCCGGACGATCGACTACTGCAAGACGGCGATCGCCATGTAACCGAAATTCAACTAGCGTTCCTTTATCCACGTTTTGCTTGTTCGAGGTGAGATTTTGGAGTTGAGGGCGGGAGTTGAGGGCGTTGACCCTATTGTATGGGGTAAAACCTCTAGCCCCCCACCCAATGGTACTAAAATGTTCAATCCAAAATCTCTTTGCCTCTTATCCCTCTTTGTTGACAAACGGTAACAGCGCGACGATCCGGGCGCGTTTGATCGCCAGGGTCAAATCTCTTTGCTGTTTGGCGGTGAGTCCGGTGATCCGCCGGGGCAGAATTTTACCCCGTTCGGTAACAAATTTCCGCAGCAAGTCAACGTCTTTGTAATCGATGGCGTCACCCGGTTTAATGGGAGAAACGCGACGACGGTAATAAGCAGTCATAGTGATAGTAATCCGCGATGGGTGTAGTCAGATTGGGGTAAATGGGTTGTCCTTTGGGTTTAAGCTGAGGGTCACTCAGCAAGGACAGCGTTCACCTCGCTTAGAGGCTTATTTGGTTTCTTTGTGAACCGTATGCTTGTTGCAATGGGTGCAGAACTTTTTCAATTCTAGTCTTGCCGTGGTGTTGCGGCGGTTTTTCGTCGTGGTGTATCGGGAAACTCCGGGCGATCGCTTATCGGGGTTTGTCCGACACTCGGTACATTCCAGCGTCACAATGATGCGAACGCCTTTATTCTTAGCCATATGTCTACACGCTCAACAATTTTTAGACAGCTATTCAACACAAACCTTCATTTTCGCATACGCATATTGATTTGATCAAGCAATAGCTTGACTTTCAGGTCGAGGGAATAACCGCGACGCGATTGTAAGAGAATGGTGCAAGCAATGCGATCGTGAAACGCCTCGCGCACATCCAAGTCCGCGAACGCAAAGCCGCAATCGACTGCTAAAGGGATTATTAACAAAATGGCCCAAGCGCTAGTTGGACTTAGGGATACAAACCCAGTCCAAGCCAGCATCGCCTCTAACCCCAAAAGTCCCTCCCGCTTCGCCAAGTCGGTGAGTAAGGGAATTTTGATCGACCGCGCATCCACCAGCTTAATGTCCAAAGCATAGCGCCCAACACTCTGCCCGCGATTGGTCGCCACATAAAAAACGCGCATCCCAAACCACAGCAGCAAAAACAATATCCTCGACATTCCCCCACTGACGATGGAACTTGCAATTCCCACCAGGAAGAAGTCAATCGCAAATGCAGCAACGCGCCGCCCTAAAGGAACCCTTGGTAAACGAGAATATTTAAGTTCAGGTTGCATGGAAGCTCGATCCAACTACCCCCCTCGATCTTAAGCGCTCTTGGCCCTATAGTGCGCCTAGCCCAGGTCAGA
>JAAHGE010000391.1 GCA_010672635.1 Desertifilum sp. SIO1I2
AGGCCCAAAGCGCAATTCGTCGGGCGGTGGAAACCTTGGGGATGGAACATTTTGAGGGCATTGGCGAAGCCGCCTTTTATGGCCCCAAACTCGATTTCATCTTCCGCGATGCCTTAGATCGCGAGTGGCAGTTGGGAACAGTACAGGTAGACTACAACTTACCCGAACGCTTCAATTTAGAGTATGTGGCTGAGGATGGCACGCGCAAGCGTCCGGTAATGATTCACCGCGCCCCCTTTGGCTCAATTGAGCGTTTGGTGGGTATCTTAATTGAAGAGTATGCGGGGGATTTCCCGTTGTGGTTAGCGCCCGTGCAGGTTCGCCTCTTCCCGGTTAGCGATACTCAACGCGATTTTGCCCACCAAGTTGCTAATCAAATGCGAAGCTTGGGGATGCGGGTTGAGGTGGATGCTAGCGGCGATCGCCTTCCTAAGATGATCCGCAATGGCGAGAAGGAGAAAATCCCCGTCATGGCAGTCATTGGGGCGAAGGAGGTGGAATCGAATACCCTCAGCGTTCGTATCCGGGAAGCTGGGAAGGAGTCGCAAGATCTAGGCGCAATTGCGGTATCTGAAGTGATTGAACGGTTGCAAGCAGCCATTCGCGATCGCACTCGCTTCTAATTCACCAAGGGGCTAACTTAGCCCCTTTTTTAATGAATCTCTGACTTTTGGGGCGTCTCGCTGCTAACGTATACGGTTGTAGCGGTTGGATCGTCTTCGGAGGGATGGGCTTTTCTCACCGAACGAATCGCGATCAGGGCTTCTTTAATCACCACCGCCGTTGGAACGGCGACGATCACCCCCAACAGTCCGCCAATTCTGACACCCGTTAAAATCGAGACAAATACCCAAAAGGGATTTAACCCTGTGACGCTGCCTAAAACTCGCGGGGCAATAATATTCTCCACAATTTGCTGCACGATTAACGAGACGGCTAAGACTTGCAGGGCTAACCCAATATTTTGTAACGCAACTAGCAGAGTAACGGTAATAATCCCCACAGTTCCTCCAAAGGGAACCAGCGCCATTAACCCAACGGTTAAGCCAAATAATAGACCAAAGGGAACTTTCAGCCACAGGAAAAGCGAGGTTAACCCCAACCCCATACAGGTGGCTAAGATAATTTGTCCGATAAAGTAGTTTTGGAAGCTGAGGCGCAGAGTATCGGAAAAGGGTTTTTGAATCCGACTGGGAAGCCATTCAATAATACTGTCCCAAATATCGTTACTGTGTTGTAACAGATAAAAGGTCAACACGACGGTTAGCAACACATCGAGTAATCGAACAACAGTTAATACGGTTAAGCTGAGGGTAAGGTTGAGGGCTTGTCCGGCTAACCGCTGCAATTCCACTTTCAGGCGGGTGTTAATTTGCGGAATCACCCCATCGAGGCTGATGGGTAGCCCTAATGCTTCGATGCGGTCGTCTAACATCATAATTTGCCGCTGACCTGAATCGATGAGTTCGGGCAGGCGGGCGACGAGTTGTTGCGCTTGGATTAAGGCGAGGGGAAATAGGGTTAAGCCCAGTCCGAGTAGAATTAAGATGGCACAGAGGAAGACTAAAATGGCGGCTTGACCCCGTTTTGCGCCGTGTTTCTCTAGCCAACTGACGGGATAGTTCAGTAAAAAGGCGAGTAGGGCGGCGACTAGCAGAATGACGAATAAAGATTCAAAATAACCGAAAATTTCCGATAAGGCCCAAGCATTGAGGACAATGAGGGGGGCTGCAAGGGCGATCGCCAACAGGCGGGATAAGGGTGTAAATGATTCCCACCAGTTTAACAACTTGCTTTTTGGTGTGGATGACCCGGAATTAACCATGAAATCCTGATAAAGGGTTGATCGATTCTATGTTTATTATGTTGAACTCAGTCCCCATCGAGCATGGTTCGTTAAGCTGAGTTTTCCTGGGGCGATCGCAGGTTAAAATAGTTGAGTGATATTTGGTGCAGGGCGATCGCGTGGATGGTGAGGATCGAGACGTTATTTTAGTGGAAGGAACGGCCCAAAGACTCGATCGCTATCTAGCAGAGACTTTACCGGATTTATCCCGTTCTCGCGTGCAAAAGCTGATTGAAGACGGTCAGGTTGAAGTTAACGACCAAGTTTGCACCTCAAAAAAGCTTTTGGTCACTCAGGGCGATCGCCTTCAGGTCAAAATTCCAGAAGTTCAAATCCTCGATCAACTCATCGCTGAAGATATCCCCCTCGATATCCTCTATGAAGATAGCGATTTGCTGATTGTCAATAAGCCTGCGGGTTTAGTAGTGCATCCCGCCCCCGGTCACGAACGCGGGACTCTGGTTAACGCCATCTTAGCCCATTGTCCGGATCTGGCAGGCATCGGCGGAGAGAAACGACCGGGCATTGTCCATCGTTTGGATAAGGATACCACTGGGGCGATTGCGATCGCGAAGAATGACTTGAGTCTCAATCACTTGCAAGGGCAAATTCAAGCCAAAACCGCCAGAAGAGAATATTTGGGCGTGGTTTACGGCGCGCCAACCGCAGCTAGCGGTACCATCGATCTCCCTATTGGACGCCATCCGGTGGATCGCAAGAAGATGGCGGTTGTCCCGATCGAACGCGGGGGGCGATCGGCGGTAACGCATTGGCAGGTTCGGGAACGTTTGGGCAACTATACGTTAATGCACTTTCAACTGGAAACGGGGCGAACCCATCAAATTCGCATTCACTGTGCGGCGATCAAACATCCTATTGTGGGCGATCCGGAGTATAGTTCGGGGCGATCGGTGGGGGTTAATCTTCCCGGACAGGCGCTACATGCTTGGCGTCTGCAACTCCAGCATCCCGTATCTGGGGAGACGGTGGAGGCGATCGCACCTTTACCCGCAAGCTTCACCACGTTGCTGCAAGTCCTCAGACGCCGCTTAACAGCTTTGGGATAACACTAAATTTTGAGCAGTTGAATCTAAGTTCAGAATTTCAGTTGCAGCGATTACAAATTTAGCCGAATTTGGGCTAAATAGATGAATAAATATTAAATCTCTTCTCATTTATGAAGGGGCGAGGATGGCGTGAAATCAGGTAGTAGTCAGAGAAGCCCGTACCAAGAGCTAAACTCCTAATTCGATCTCATTTACAAAACTTGATGAATTTATTTTAAATTCCTGGGATTTCTCTAGGGAAATAGGCAACCCAAACCTTGACCTGTTCGGGTTTACTTTACAACCTCTTCATATTAAGTCAGCTTCATTTTTCGTAATAAAACTCATTATTTACCCCTTGTCTAAAAAGAGCTGAGAAGTTTTAATAACACTAACGAGGTCGAGCTTTTAATCAGTTCGGATTTAAATAAACCTCTCAGATATCCAGTCACTTTTTATCAGAATTCCGCCTACTTTGTATCAAATTATTGCAGTCTTTAGGGACTTCTCTAATTTGGTCTGGGTTCGGCATGGCATTCGTCAAGCAACGAACGTTAATGCAGACCTCATGCAGTGGCTTGGATGGGAGAGCGATCGCGTTTATCTCAATTTAAGGAGACATAAAACATGCTGGATGCTTTCGCCAGAGTTGTTGAACAAGCAGACAAACAAGGCACTTACCTGAGCGCCGAGCAAATTAACGGTCTTTCCTCAATGGTTGCTGAAAGCAACAAACGCCTAGATGTCGTCAACCGTCTAACCAGCAATGCATCAACCATTGTTGCGAATGCTTACCGAGCCTTAGTTGCAGAACATTCCCAAGTCTTTAATGCGGGCGGTGCGTGCTTCCACAACCGCAACCAAGCCGCTTGCATTCGCGATATGGGTTTCATTTTGCGCTATGTCACCTACTCCATGCTAGCTGGCGACTCTAGCGTTCTTGACGATCGCTGTCTCAACGGCTTGCGCGAAACCTATCAAGCGCTAGGAACCCCAAGCAACGTTGTTGCAGCCGGAATTCAAAAAATGAAAGAAGCAGCCACGCAAATTGCCAGCGATCCAAACGGCATTACCCAAGGGGACTGCTCTCAACTCATGTCAGAACTTGCAGGTTATTTCGATCGGGCTGCGGGTGCTGTTTAAGTATCCCCTCTACTCAGCGTTTGAAGTGCTGTTTCATTGAGAAGATTTAGGAGAAATCAAGCGTTATGAAGACCCCTTTAACTGAAGCGATCGCAACGGCTGACGTGCGCGGTTCTTACCTCAGCAACACCGAAATGCAAGCTATTTTTGGTCGCTTTAACCGCGCGCAAGCTGGTTTAGAAGCTGCCAAAGCCTTTGCCAACAACGGTCAAAAATGGGCAGAAGCCGCAGCCAACCACGTCTACAAAAAATTCCCTTACACGACCCAAATGGACGGCCCCCAATACGCCAAAACCCAACAAGGGAAAGACAAATGCGTGCGCGATATCGATCACTACCTCCGCACCATTAGCTATTGCTGCGTTGTTGGCGGTACAGGACCCCTTGATGAATATGTGATTTCGGGTTTAAGAGAACTCAATAGCGCTTTAGGACTCTCCCCCAGTTGGTACGTTGCGGCTTTAGAATTTGTTCGCGACAACCACGGTTTATCGGGCGATGTTGCCGGTGAAGCCAATACCTACCTGAACTATGCAATCAACGCTTTAAGCTAATTTAGCCCTTGGCTCAAACGGAGAGCGATGGGAAGGTGGGTGTTTGGAAATTTCTAGTTCTTGCGCTTGCTGACTCATCGCTTTTAGGCATTGTGGGATACTACTAAACGGAGCTTTTTGGTGATGAGCAATCTTGTAAGAGAGCGGTTTGGTCTGAGCGAGTTCGATAACTCCAAAGTGGAATTGCGATCGCACTGGACAGAAGACGATCTGCAAAAGGTTTTTCGGGCAGCCTATCAACAAATTTTTGGACGAATTAGCGTTTACGCCAAAGACCAATTTGTCAATGCAGAGTCGTTGCTGCGAAATGGCAAAATTACAGTCCGGCAATTTATTCAAACCTTGGCTAAATCGGAATTTTACCGGGAGTGCTTTTTTTATAACAATTCCCAAGGACGTTTTATCGAGCTAAATTACAAGCATTTATTAGGGCGCGCTCCCTACGATCAGTCGGAAATTGCTTATCACGTCGATCTGTACGCAACTCAAGGCTATGATGCGGATATTGATTCCTATATTTATAGCGAAGAATACGATCGCGCCTTTGGGGATTCTGTAGTGCCCTATCACCGAGGATTTAGCTCGCTTCCCGGTCAAAAAACAGTCGGTTACAATCGCTTCTTTCA
>JAAHGE010000392.1 GCA_010672635.1 Desertifilum sp. SIO1I2
TCTGCGAGCAACTCAGAACGAGTAAAAGGTTTTGTTAAATAATCATCTGCTCCTTTTTCCATCCCCTGACGCCAGTCATTGCGCTCAGCTTTAGCCGTTAGAAAAATAAAGGGAATCATCGCCGTTACTGGATTCTGACGGAGAGCCTCTAGTACAGCATACCCATCTAGCTCTGGCATCATAATGTCACATAAAATCAGATCGGGCTGATGCTGTTCGGCGAGTTGAATGCCGGTATGCCCATCGGATGCTTCTAAGGATTGATAGCCTTCAAGATCGAGTAACTTCAGTAAATTTGCGCGGACGGTAGGCTCGTCTTCAATGACTAAAATCTTTTTCATAGAATTCCTTAAATCAAGTCGTTCGAGATTGCTGACATGACAGGTTTGCCTTGCACAACCTGCCTGTCTGCAATTCGCCGAACTACTCAGGATTGACCCACAAGACAAACGTTTGCTTAGTCGCGTGCTATTGAAGCCGATGCTTCTTTGTCAAACTTAGCTCGTCTTTAAGACGATTGACACAATCCTCCTAAAACTCAAAGAAATTGCAGCTTACACCGGAGAATGGCACAGGCGCTCAAGCGTAGAGACAAACTCAGGATAGGAAATAGCGGCGGCTTCGGCGCGATGAATTGTGGTGGTTCCCTTGGCATTCAGGGCTGCGATCGCCAGACTCATGGCAATGCGATGATCGGTATAGCTATCAACCTCAGCGCCGACGAGGGACGTTCCGCCGACGATCTCTAAGCCATCAGGAAGTTCTGTAATTTTAGCGCCCATTCGGTTGAGTTGCGATGCCATGACGGCGAGGCGATCGCTTTCTTTAACGCGCAATTCGGCTGCATCTTTGATCGTGGTTGTCCCTTGAGCAAAGGTAGCCGCCACCGCTAAAATCGGGATTTCGTCAATCAGACGCGGAATTAAATCGCCGCTCATTTCGCATCCCCGTAGGGAACTGGTGACAATTCGCAGATCGGCGACAGGTTCGCCCGCAACCAGGCGTTGATTTTCTTGGGAAATTTCGGCTCCCATCAAGGCGAGGGCGTCTAAAACTCCCGTACGAGTGGGATTAACGCCCACATTCTTCACCACCAACTCGCTATCGGGGGTAATGGCGGCCGCGACCAGCCAAAACGCCGCAGAACTGATGTCTCCGGGGACAATCACCTGTTGGCCGCGCAGTTGAGCTGGTCCTTGGAGGGTGACGCTACAGGTTTCGGGATCGACGCGCAGGGATGCACCAAAGGCTTGTAACATGCGTTCGCTATGATCGCGCGAGAGGGCGGGTTCGGTGACGGTGGTTTCGCCTTCTGTCATTAACCCGGCTAGGAGAATGCAGGATTTGACTTGCGCTGAAGCAATCGGGGAATGGTAATGGATGGGTATTAGGGAGGTCCCTTGAACGGCCAGCGGGGCGAGGGAATTTCCTTGACGACCCCAAATTTGCGCCCCCATCTGTTGCAGGGGTTTGACGACGCGAGACATGGGACGCGATCGCAAGGAGGCGTCTCCGGTGACGGTAAAAAAGCGATCGCGATGAGAGGCGAGAATTCCCAACATGAGCCGCAGGGTGGTTCCGGAGTTACCCGCATCGAGAACGCCTTCGGGTTCTTGTAGCGCGCCTAAACCAATTCCGGTAATTTCTACTTTTTCGCTATTGAGAGGACTCATTTTTGCTCCCATTGCTTGAAAGCAGTTGGCGGTGCTGCGCGGATCTTCACCGAGTAGCAATCCCTCAATGGTGGTGACGCCTTGTGCTAAACTGCCCAGCATTAAAGCCCGGTGGGAAATGGATTTATCTCCCGGAACTTGCAAGCATCCTTGGAGAGAAACTCCCGTTTCTGGGCGAGCGATCGTCAAATCTTGAGATCGCGAAGTAATGTTCAAGGTTACGATGGAAGCAGGCATTGAAGATCAACTTGATGTAAGACTGTGTAAGCGACATCGTACCGCGATCGCGCAGCCCAAAGATTTGAGATTTGAGAAGGGTTGACTCAAGTTCGATCGGGTTTTGAGGAGTTAATCGTGACGATGGGGTCTTCTATTCGAGTCGGATTTCAGTTTCAACCCCCTATGAAGTTGCCATCCATCGGTGACTGATGTCTTCCTTGTATTGATTTTTGCGATTTGTTTTCTCCTAAATACGCACTTTGAATTTTTTTCCATGCTGACTCACCATCGCAAACTTGTTAGTCTGTCGCTAGTGTCTACGGATCTGCCCGTTTGGTCTGCGATCGAAACAGCGGCGACAATCTACCAGAAAGACCGCGATCGCTTTCATTTATTATTGAGCGAGCCTGTATTGAGCGACCCTAGTTCTGAAGCGCCCTCTCCCCTAACGTCCCGTTCTCGTCTGCTGTGGTTAGAAATTTCTCCCTATCGCGTGATTCTGACCATGCAGGGAAATGGCAAACTCAGTTACCGCCATTTGTGGGAATACGGGATGTACGGTCTATCCCGCTATTGGTTATATAGTAGCGATCGCCCGGATCGCGGCGGTCAGTTGCGCTTGCGGAACTTTACGCGATCGCTCGAACTTAATGGTAGAACGCTTCCTAAAAATTTACGGCTTGAATATGAGTTATGGTCCGATCGACTTCAACTGGGTTCCTATATTCTCAATTTAGATATTCATTCTTAAGTTTGTTTCCCTAACCCGATTGCAGGCTAAGAATAAACAAAATGGGGCTGTTGCGGAACGGCCCCATTTGATATCTATCCCCTGTATATTCACAGCGTTTGCGACTCGCTTAGGGGGGGACTGATTTGAATTAATCGTTCGAGTTCGATTTTTTGAGCATTGGTCTGTGCCCCCCAGAGTGCCACTTTATGTTTGACAGACCGGAGTGCTAGATTAATCACCCAAGGAGAGACTTGCGGATTTTGTTCGAGTTCTGCAATCAGGAACTTCAAGTCTTCAATAATCATTTGCTTTTGGTTTCTGAGGTCTGCTGGCATAGGGAGTTCATCAACTTCTATTACTATTTAACAATAGTCAATCCGTTTTGAATAGGATCTTAATCACTTGAGCGAGCGATCTTAGGGACGATTTACATACGGATAATGCGATCAATTCTAGGGAACTACTTTAATCAGCGTTGCGTCGCAATCCTGCCTTATGACCTGGCTTTGACTTATTTATACATCACCTTGGATGAGGCACAATCCGGAAAGATATGAGGTTTTATGGTGCGATTCGATCGACCTCATAAAAAGTTAGATTTTGGAAGAGCGATCGCTATTTTTGGGCCTTGAGAATTGCAGATTAAAAGTAAGCTTTTATGAGGTATTGCCAGACCAAAACAAAAAGTGTCACCCTACCAATTGCTGAATCGTGACAACCTCAAAAAATCGAATCTCCTGCAACCCGACAGCCAATCTAAGTTAAAATTAGTAGACCGTAAATTCCCCGATCTGAACACAGAACTTATGCGAGAAAAACTGCTAAACTGGCTCAACCTAGCTTTAACAGCGAACTTATTTCTGGTATTATTAAGTTTTTTCTGGTTAGCGATCGCCGTCGTGGGTAAAATGGCAGGCGTTCCCCTCGGTTTAGATTTGTGGTACAAACTTTGGGAACCCTTATTCACCCCTGCGATTGGATTGCTGATGGCGGGGGCGATTATCAGTGGAATTGTCAGTTGGGTCAATAAAAAGTTAAATTCCGCCACCTAATCTGGCTTTTTGTGCCAGTCGCCATCCTCTCCTTTAGCATAATCGCGTTTAACCGCCGCCCAAGCAACGCGAAACGCGCGTTCTTCCTCCCCATATTCTTCTAGGGCGCTATTAAACGCCGCCCGAAAGATTTCTTGGGCGTGGTGGGGCAGATGCGATCGCACAGAATCCGGTAAATCTGCTAATTTCTCGTAAGGCATAGAAATCTCCCTTCAGCGATAGAACCTCGAAACTTGACTAACAGCGTTCCAAGTTTCGAGCGTCTTCTCCTCAATCTGAAGGGAGATCCACACATTAAGAAGTGTAAGCCGTTTTCGCGCTAACCGGGCCAAACTCCGTCAGGAAGCGGAACGCCTTCACAATATAACCCGCCACCCGATAGGGAGACATCTGGTAAAAACTCGACCACGCGATCGCCTTAAACTCATCATAGCGGTCTACCTGTTCGGGATGGTTTTCTAGCCAAGCCTGACGGACGGCATGACCGATGAGAATATCGAGAACGATATACTCCTCAATCTTAAGACCCGGATTGCGTTCGGCGATCGCCGCCAGTTCTAGCAACGCCTCAATATTAATCTGGCGATACTCCGGCGCGTCTATCTTATTCAACAAATGTTCCACCTGAAGCGCAAAATTCCGTTCCCCCGAAGTCATCTCCGCCAGCAACAACTCGCTATCGAGGCGGTTGCGCCGTTCCAGCTTATCGCCCACCACTAACCCCTTACAGTGCTTGAGCAATTGCCACACCCTCGGATAGAATCCTTCCGGAACCCGGTTTAAAGCCCCATCTAACTGACGCTTTCGCAACCAACTTCCCGTCGCGGGCGGTTCGCTTTGGTCATCTGCCAGTTCCACCACCCACTCAATTTCCTGTTCCTTTTGTTGAACGTGCAATAACTCCTGTTGGCGCAGTTTTTGGTTCATCCCCTCATAACCTGCCAACACCTGACGCAAGCGCACTTTAATCTCAAACGGACTTAAATGCATCAATTGTTCGTAAGCCTCAGCTTGGGTGACGCCCAACTCAGCAGCCAGTTCGCTAGTTAACAGCAAAATCAGATAACCTACCCGCAACGTCAGCAAACCCTTAAATAAATCCGGTTCCGACTTAATTAACAAGCCCAAATAGATGAGGATTTCTTGCGTCAAAACGCGATCGCGGATATCCTCGCGGCAGAGCGTACAAATTTTCTCCATAATATCGGCACGCGGTAGCGGACGCGAAATCAACGAGGTTTCGCTATAGGCCCTTCCCACCGAAATCTGCTTTTGGCGAACCAAAATATCCGTCACCGCATCCGATAACCCAATATCAATCTTATTCAGCAACCCAGCCGCATGACGCACCACCGCCCACAGAGGACTTCCCCCCATTTGCGGAATTAAACTCGCCTTTTCGTAAACCTCATTCACCAAATCTTCGACCGTCACCTCCTCTGCGGGCCCGCCAAACCCCGTATTAAAATCCAGACCCTTCATCCGCGTTAGGGTTTGCAGGAGTTCAATTTGTTCGTACAAATTCTCCGACTGGCG